>JBDLIA010000012.1 GCA_039715185.1 Gemmatimonadota bacterium | reverse complement strand
AGGAAATGCCGGTCGGCGAGGCCGCCAAGAAGGTGTTCGGCGCCACGGGGGCCAACCTGCTGTACGATTTTCTCGTCAGCCCCATCGCGCTGATCACGGCGGTTTTGTACTGGGAGCTGTCCTGGTTCGGGATTCTCCTGGTGATTCTGCCGCTGCTGTTGATCAGGTACTCGTACATCTCCAAGAGTCAGTTGGAGCACGCCAACCGGGCGCTGCTCAACGTCCTGATCAAGACGATCGAAACACGTGATCCGTATACTTCGGGGCACTCGATTCGGGTGTCCACGCTGGCCGGGTGGATTGCGGAGGAGCTGAAGGTGGCGTCGCGGCAGATCGAGGACATCCGAACTGCGGCCTTGCTCCACGACATCGGCAAGATCGAGCCTACGTTCGCGCAGATCATTCGCAAACCCGGGGTTCTTACGGACGAGGAGTACGAGATCATTCGCGCCCACGCGGTCAAGGGCGCCGAGCTGCTGCGCGAGTTGACCAACCTGCCGGACGAGGTGATCCGGGGGGTCCGCAATCACCACGAGCGGTTCGATGGCACGGGGTATCCGGACAAGGTCGCGGGGCTGGAAATACCCCTGTCCTCGCGCATCATCATGATGTGCGATTCGCTGGACGCAATGTTGTCCGATCGTCCGTACCGGAAGGCGCTCAGCCAGGACGCCGTGCGAGACGAGCTGGACAGGTGTTCGAGCACGCAGTTCGATCCCGACGTGGTCCAGGCCGTCATCGACGGCGACATCATCACCAAGGCCGTTGCGCTGGTTCCGAAGCCTACGCCGGAAGAGGCGGCGATGGCCGGCTTCTGACGCCCATTAGTTGAGCCGGTATCGACCGGCATCGATGCCTCCGCGCTGCATTTCCGACCGGATCCAGGACTCCACCACCCACTCCCAACCCAGCCGCTCTCTCACGTCCGAGGGGCGTACGCCCAGCAACCGCTTCATCTGATTGCTCATGGTGAAGCCATCCGGGTAGGCGGCCCGCATGGCTATCCTGTTGATGGGTATCCGGTCCGAGTTCTGGATCTGGACGACGACGTGCATCAGTCGCCCGAACTGGAGCCAGTGGGAGGGTGCGGGTAGGCCCGCTCCGGAAAACACGCGCCCCAGCGTGCGCCGCGACGTGTACATGCGGCGCGAAAGCGCGGAGATGGACCGCGTGGTGGGCGATAGCTCGATGATGCGCGTCACCTCCTCGCGCACGCGCAGCGTGGGCAGCAGGCTGCGGAAGCGGAGGTGGTCCACCAGGGACCGCGGGACGTTGGGCGGGATCTGGGCCAGCAGGTACCGGAGGCGGTCGGGCGTCACCAGGCGCCTGGTAGGCAGCACGATGCGCGGGCGCAGGGAAGGCAGCTCCTCGATCAGCGGCACGGCGGGCTCGATTTCGTCGGCGGGTGGAAGCACCACTGCGAGCGGAAGGAAAGCCGGCCGGGTCAGGACGTACGCCATGTCCGCCTGCTGCGCGGCGGCGTCCTCCAGCCGCCATACGACGAGGCAGCCGCACTCCGAGGGCCAAGGATCCGCGGCGCGCAGCGGCTCCAGGTGGGTGTACGGGTAACGTAGCAACGCGAGCGTCGTGTCGGTCTGCACGGGTCGCCTCCTGGTAGGCGGGATAGTAGAGACCAGAGTGGGCGACCCCGATCATCGACCGATCAACACCACCGGCCGGACGCCCCGGGCAACCCCTCGGCTGGGTTCCCGCATCCCACCGCCGTTCGCTGGGCAATCACACCCGATCACGGGAGGAAGAGGACATGCTGCCGTTCCTCAAACGGTTGGCCGGGTCGGCGCAGGCGCTGGCCCTCGTGCTACTGCCAGCGGCGGCTGCCGGGCAGCAGACCGTAGACATGCCTGGTGAGGACCGGGCGTTGGCCGGGCAGATCGAAGATCTCTGGTCGGTGGGCGTCGCGGAGGGCGCCGATCACGAGATGTTCTCCAACGTCGCGGCGGTCGCGTTCGACACGGACGGCTACCTGTACGTGGCCGACCGCGACAACGGGCGCGTGCAGGTGTTCGATCGCGACGGGTCCTTCGTGCGGCAGATAGGCAAGAAGGGCCAGGGTCCCGGCGAGTTGGGCCAGCCCTTGGCCCTGACCCTCACCGCCGATGGCAAGATCGTCGTGGCCGACGTCGGCCGCGGTGCCTTCAGCATCTTTACTCGCGATGGCGAATTCGAACGCAACGTGCTGTTCGGCGCCGCCGTGGGGCCGTTCGTTCGGCAAATGCACTACCACTCGGGCGGTGGCGTCGTCGTGCCGGGGGCGCGCTTCAGGTTCGGAGGCGGCGGCCCCGGTCCGGGTGGAGGGGCGTCCGAAAAGCAGGCCATCCTGCATCACGATCTCGCCGAGGGGAGCGAAGCCCGCGTGGTCTACGAGGCCGACGCGCCGCAGATGCAGGTACGTACCAGCGGATCGGCGGACAACCGCACGGTGATGGTTTCGGCGCCGCCCGTGTTCGCGCCCGACGTGGACTGGGCCGTCCTGCCCGGCGGTGGCTTGATCGTCTCCAACGGAGTGGAGTACGCCATCACGGTGGTGTCCCCGGACGGACAGGTGTCCCACCGGCTGGCTCGGCCGATCGAGGCCCGGCCCGTCTCCGAGGCCGATCGCGAGGCGGCCCGCGAGCAGCGGCGACAGGCCATGTCCAGCGGGCAGGGGATGATCCGCGTCGAGGCCAACAACGGCAATCGCAGCACCTCGGTGGGGGGCTCAGCCAGCGACGCCATGATCAGGCGGGCGCTCGAGAACATGAATTTCGCCGAGACCGTCCCGGCGATCCAGGATATCGAGACCTTGCCGGGTGGCAGGATCTGGGTGATTCGCGCGCCCGACGCGGGCGTGGACGCGGGGCCGATCGACGTGATCGATGCCGACGGCACGTACCGCGGCACGCTACCGGCGGGGACGACCGTGCCGGTGGCGTTCGCGTCCGATGGACGTGCCGCGTATATCGAGCGGGACGAGTGGGACGTGGCACAGGTCGTCGTACGCAGGCTGCCGGCGGCCTGGCGCTAAAGCCCTCCTGCCGGTGAGCAGACGGAGGGCGTCCCGTGGGGATCGCCCTTCGTCTCGGGAGGTGGCATGAGCAGGATTCTCGCCGGCCTACAGGCCTACGCGGCCGACGCACGCGCCGCTCTCCGCTACGCACCGGTCGAAGTCGCGATGGGCTGGCTCATCGCGGCGTCGGCATCCTGGGCCATCGCGGTCGACAACGCGGACGTCCTGGAGACGTGGACCCGGTTGGGCATCGCGGTCGCGATCGCGCTGTTCCCCACTTTCGGGGCGAGCATCTTGCGCGCGGCCGACGCCATACCCGCGCGCCGCCGCTGGCTGATCACGGCGTTCGCGCTGGCCGTGGGGTCGCTCTACGGCGCGTTCTTCTTCCAGATGGTGCTGGCCGAGGCGTGGCGCAGCTGGCTGCTGGTGGGCGCGTCCGCCGCGTCGCTGGCGCTCGTGCCCATCCTGATGCCGCGTTCGCGCGATCGAGCGGTCGCCGAGACCCCGTGGAACGCACTGTCAGAGGAGCGGGGACGGTTCTGGATCTTCTCCCTGCGCGTCCTGACCCGGGTGACGACGGTCTACGGCATGGCGATCCTGCTGGCCATCGGCCTGTCGGTCGCGATCGCCGCGGTGGATACGCTGTTCGACCTGTCGGCCGCCGACGTCGACACCTACCTGCACCTCTTTTCGTTCGTCGTCATAGGGGTGGGCACGTGGGCCATGGCGGGTGGCGCGCCGGAGCTGGCCGCCGAGGTGGAGGTGGACCGCGAGTTGGCCCTCGTGCGCGCGCGGCGCCTGGGCCTCTATCTGCTCCTGCCTCTGCTGCTGGTCTACACGGGCATCCTGTACGCCTACATGGTCCGCATGGCGGTACTCCAGGAAGTGCCGCAGAACCTGGTGTCCCCGCTCGTGCTCGTCGCGGGCGCCCTGTGGCTGATCGGCGCGCTCGTCCTGGAGCCGTTCCACTGGCTGGAGGAGCCCCCGCTGGCGGCGCGCATCGTGCGCGTCTACCCGTGGGTGGCGATCCCGCTGGTCGCGCTGGGCGGTTGGGCTCTTTGGCTTCGCGTAGAGCAGTATGCTTGGACCGAGTTTCGCTTCGTGCGCATGATGGCGATCGCGGGCCTCGGCGCGCTGGCCATCGTCGGCATAGTCCGTTCCCTGAAGCACAAGCCGCCCCTGCTTCGCGAGATCCCCCTGACGGTGTCTTTCCTCTTGCTGGTGTCGGCCGTCGGCCCATGGGGTGCGCCGGCGTCCGCGCTGCGCAGTCAGAGAGCCCGGCTCGCCGAGCTGGCTCCAGGCATCGAATCGGCGGCGGCGGACACCTCCGCCACGACGCGTGCGCCGAGCGACGAGGAGGAGTCCGCGGCCAACATCGTTCGCTACCTGCGCGACCACTTCGGCGAAGGAGCGCTGGAGGGGGTGGTGAGCGAGCCGGTGCTGGTGCACCTGGAGCGCGCGGGCCTGCTGTGGGGAGCCGGAACGGTGGGCGTCGACGGCGAGCGCTTCGTCGAGTTGTTCGTTTCGCCCAGAGAGCCGCGCGGAATTCCGGGCGTCCCCGGCGGGACGCTCTATCGCTTCAGCGCCTTCCAGCGAGGCGCGGCGGGCAGGCGGGGAAGCCGCCTGGCGGGGGACAGCCTGTTTGCGGTCCTGGCGGACATGCAGGTGCGACTGGAGGGTGGCAGCACGCCCATGCGGATCGATCTGGAGGCCGCGACCCGGGCGGTGTTGGCGAGCGCGTTCCAGTCGGAAGAGGCCGCGCCGGACGACTCGGGGCCGCGGCTGGGGTCCGCGTCCCGGGCGGCCGAGCTCGCCGCGGACGAGGCGCTAGTGCCTGTCCTGGGCGCTGAGGACGCGGTGGTGGGCGCGGCCGTCATCGAGACGATGTCGGTGAGGGTCGCGGCGAGCGGGGAGTTCGAGGGAGCCCTGGTCACCAACGTCTCCGGCCTGCTGATCCTGAGCGAAGACCTGCCGTAGGAGGTCGTGCGGGAGGGTGGGCCGGTCAGTCCTCGGTTTCCAGCCGCAGGTCCGTCCATACGCCGGCCCAGCCGGGTGCGGCGTAGACGCCCCAGTGTCCGCGTGGGTCGAAGCCCGCTACGCGCGCCACCAGCGGGCCGTCGAGCCACGCCCCACCCGCGTCGGAGCCGACGCCGACCGAACTGAACCGGACGGTGATGGAGGAGAGACCCGAGACCTCGGTTTCCGCCACCTCGATGCGAAACCGCAGCGTGCCGTCGGTACGTGGAGCGGCCGCGCTGGCGACGCTCCGCGACGCCGTCACCACGCCGGCGCGAGCTTCCTCCAGCCGCACAGCGACGGAGTCGCGGGCGAATTCCACGAGTACGCGTCGTCCCCCGGAGTTCCCCACGATCACTCCCACCGCCGCCTGCCGGTCAGAGCCCCGCGCGGCGCTCAGTGACCCCACGATGGCATAGCGGCCGGCCGCTGCGGGCCGGGTGGCGAGGACCCTGACGGCGCCCCGCGGCAGGCCAGCGTGGGGGAAACGCCGTCCTCCCGCGAAGCCTCTGAGCTCCAGCCGCCGCCCGGTCGCCGCCGCGTCCATCACGTAGTCGGCGAAGCCCCCGTCCAGCTCGCCGAAGCGGTCGCTGCCGGCACGCACCAGCGCCGCCAACGAGTCCGGCAAGTCGTCCGCCCCGAGCCGCGCCGCGGCGTACGCCGTGAGCGACCCCAGGAGGTCCGGCTCGCGCTCGGCGAGGTACGCGAAAAAGAGCGCCCGCACCGCGTAGTCGAAGGGAGTGCGGACTTCGTCGCGGCCCTCGACGAGTAGCTCACTGGCGCGGGGCAGCAACCCGTTGCGCAGCAGCGAATACGCGCGCCACGTCTGGATCGCCAGGCGTGGGCCTTCGTCCCCCGGGTAGAGGTCGAGCTCGCGGCCGACCCATCGCTCGACCGCCTGCGCGACCCCCTCGGAGAGCCAATCCGGCGCTCTGGGAGGACCCTCCGCAGCCGCCGACATGGTCAGGTGCGTGGCCTCGTGAGTGATCAGCCTGAGCGTCTCCGCCGGGAGTCCGGATCGGCCGAGCGCGGCCGGCGAAACGGGGGGAAGCAGCTCTATGAACGCGGCTCGCCTTTGCGGACTCGAGATCGCGCCCGCTTCCTCCAGGCGCCCGTCCCCCAATCTTGCCGACACGGCGCGAAAGGCCTCGCGTCGATAGAGCCGCAGCACGGGAGGCCTCCGGTACGCGCTGTCGGGGAGGGACAGCAGCTCCGCAGCGCGGGCCCACGCGAGTTCCGCCACGCCCAACGCCTCGGCGGCGCCGGCGCCGCAGTCGAAATGGCACGCCACCCGAAAGTGTGGGCCGACGGCGGCCGACTCCTCCCCCACATCGGGCAGCGGGTCGCTGGGCGGTGCGCCGCCACACGCCACCGACGCGAGCAGCGCCAAAGAGCCGACGCCGCGGCTGCTCCACATCACTTGTCCGGCCGCAGCGCCCGAAAGATCGCCTTGAGGTCCTCGCGCGGGCGAGAGACGAGCGAGTTGAACTCGCCGCCCGAGGCGAGCGTCCTGCCGCCGTCGATCGTGACGCAGTCTCCCGTGATGTAGGCCCCGGCATTGGATAGCAGAAACGCCGCCAGCTCGGCTAGCTCGGGGTGCTCTCCGAAACGCCCGAGCGGTATCCGCGCGAGCGCCTCCCGCTCCAGGTCGGGTGTCGGCATCAGGCGACTCCAGGCGCCCTCCGTGGGGAAGGGGCCCGGCGCGATGGCGTTCACGCGAATCCCGTAGGTGGCCCACTCCACCGCCAGCGAGCGAGTCATGGAAAGCACGCCGCCCTTGCCCGCCGCCGACGGCACCACGAAGGCCGACCCCGTATGCGCGTACGTGGTCAGGATGTTCACGATGGCGCCGCCGCCGGCCTCGATCATCCTGCGTCCGGTGGCCAGGGTAGCGTGAAAAGTGCCGTGCAGGACTATGCGCACGACCGCGTCGAAGGCGTTGGGGGAGAGGTCCTCGGTGGCCGCCAGGAAATTGCCCGCGGCGTTGTTGACCAGGCCGTCCGGCGGGCCCAGCGCCTCGGCGGCGCCGGCTACCCACGCATCGACCGCTTGGAAGTCGCGCACGTCGCACACCGAGCCGTGGACCCGGTTCGCGGCCGTCTCGCGCAACTCGCTCAGCGCTTCCCTCAGACGTGCCTCGTCCCGCCCGCACACGGACACCCCGCCGCCCAACTCCAGAAAGCGCCGCGCCATGGACAGGCCCAGCCCGGCGGTCCCACCGCTGACGAGAATGACGCGACCTTGCAGGGAATCGTTGGACAACATGGTCCAAGTCTACCGGAAGGACCCCCGGCCTAGCGAGCCCGGCAATTGAGCGCCGGCACGACGCAAAAAAAATCGGGGGCCGGCCATCACCCCAGGAAGATGACCGAACCCCCGGAACAGGCGCCGCCGAGTAACCCTTCGGCTGCGACCTGAACATGCGGCCATGGACGCCGCCCAGCCGTATCTATCCTTCAGACTCCCGGAGCCGCGAAATGGTTGCGAGCGCGCTCCCTACGCGGATCCGCGCCTCCCTAGCGACGCCGCGGCAGATCCACGACGCCCGTCACGTTGCTGTGGTCGATCGACCCCGAACCGTCCCGGCGCACGCGGAAGTCGCCGCGCACGTCTCGTACTACGATGCTCCCCGAGCTGTCGCTGATGGTCACGGACTGGCCGACGTCGTGAACGCGCAGCTCGCCGGAGCCGTCGTCGATGTCGACGTCGCCCATGACGCGCTCGATGCGCACGCTGCCCGAGCCGTCGTCGACCTCCAGATCCCCCTCTATGTCCTCGAGCCGGAGCGATCCGGAGCCGTCATCGATCTCCACGCGCCCGGTGACGTTGGTGAGCACCAACTCGCCCGAACCGTCGTCGATGCGCACGTCGCCGCTGATGTCATGGGCGTCGATCGCGCCCGAGCCGTCGTGAATCACGAGGGCGCCGACGCCGGACACGTCGATGAAGCCCGAGCCGTCGTCGATTCCCAGGGGCATCCCGGCGGGGACCGCGACAACCAGGTTGATGCGCGCGTAGTAGTCTCCCCACCAGGAGCCGTCCCCATCCTCGGGGTAGTGCGTATCGAGCCGCAGTCGCCGGCTGCCTTCCACCAGCTCCGCGTCGAGCTCGTCCAGGAGGTCCTCGTGGGAAGCGCAGAATTCGGCTTCCACTTCCACCTCGGTGAGTCCCGGACGGCCCTCGACGCGCAGGTCGCCGGCTCCGGACGCGATCGCGAGGAGGTCCACACCGCTCGCGCCCACCCGCAGCGTGCGTACGTCGCGGTGGTCGCACTCGTCCGCGCGATACGCATCGCCGTAGCCGAACGCGCGCGTCCGTTCCAGGGACACGGCGCGCTCGAGCGCCGCCACGGGGCCATCGACCATCGACCGGGCGTGCCCCACCGCGAGGGTGTGCACCTCACTGGCATCCTGGAGCCCGAAGGACATCGCGTGCGCGCCGCCGGAATGAATCTCCGCACGTGACGCGGCGCCGATGGCGAGGGTGGCCAGGACTGCGATGGCGATTTTCATGACAATCTCCCTGGGGATGCGAACGGGGCACTATCGGGCCCCGCCCAGCCTAACGAAGAGTCAGGAGGTCCATTCTGTGATGCCGCGTCGCGCCGTGGGGTTCAAACGCGACTCAGCCGTCGAAACGGACGACGCGGAATTCCTCCCAGTCGAGCATGGTCACGGTCCCCGCCGCGTCGGTGACGAAGATGCCCTTGTTGTGCTCGTCTACGTCGTTCGATCCGCTCATCTCGAACGTGCGTCCGTCGTGGAGCGTGACCTGGGCGGAGTCGTCGTCCAGCCGCTCGATGGACGCGACGTTGCCGAGCTCGATGTCCATTTCCACGTACGCGGCTTCGCCGTCCAGGGCTTCCCAGGTGAACTCCTCGTCGTTGTCCCAGCGGATGGTCCCCTTGAGCTCTCTGCCGTCCTCCGTCTCCACGGTGCCCCGGAGTCGCCGGCCGCCGTCGAAGCGAGAGCGTGGCGCGGCGTCCGCGGGCGCGGGCTCGAAGGTGACGTCCAGGAACTCGTCCCAGTCCACGGTTACCTGACCCAACTGCGGGTCGGCTACGATTATGCCGCGGTTGTCGTCGTCCACGTCGTTGGAGTCTTTGAGCACGATCTCTTCGCCGTTGGCCAGCGTGATCCTCGCGCCCGAGCTGCTGAAGCGCTGGATCGAGCCGATGTTGGCGAACGGGATCTCCCGGTCGCGGCCCTTCTCGTCGCCGTCCAGCACGTCGGTGGTGAGGATCTCGTCCGAGTCCCAAGCGATGAACCCGGTGAACGCATGCCCCTCCTGCGTGCGTAGCGTGCCGTACAGCCGCTGCGCCAGCGGGGCCGCGTCGGCCGGAGCGTCGGAGAACTCGACCCGGTCCAGGTCGCGCCAGTCCACCTCGACGGTCCCGCGCATGGGATCCTCGACGGTCAGCTCCATACCGCCGCCGATGTCCGAGGAGCCTCCATCGAACTCCACCACCTCGCCGGAGAGCAGGACGATCTCGGCGCGCCCGCCGCGCTGGCGCTCCAGGGAGGCAATGTGCCCGAATCGAAGTCCTGAAGAGGCCTGGTCGGATCCGTCGTCGTCGAAGGAAATGCGGATGCCCAGGATCGAGAATCCCCGGGAGCGCCGGCCGGACATCTCGCGCGCCTGGTCCCGGTGCTCGGGGTCCAGGCGCTTGTTTCCGTTCAGGAAATCGGACCAGCTACCCTCGTTGTCGGTCCAACGGATGAAGCCCTCGTAGGTGTCGCCGTCGTCCGTGGTGACGACGCCGTACATGCGGTCGGTGTGGGACGGTGCCTGCTGTGTCTGGACGGGCGCAGCGGCCGCCATGGCCAGCGCAACGGAAAGCCACATGATCTGGATCCTCCACAAGCCGGATTCGCTCTCGCGGGCATCCCTACGGGCGCGCCGGAATCAGGTTTCAGGGGCGCGGTGCCTAGTGTGCCTACGGGGACTTCTGCAACGGTACACTACACGCTCCAGCCTTCGAACTTCTTGCCTGTGAGCGAGCGAAGCGCTTCGGCGTCCGCGTGTAGCACCCCAGCGATGCGATCCCGCACGACGGGCGACATCGCGGCGTCCTCGATGGGCCGAGGCGCCCCGAGATAGGCCGGCAGCAGCGGACGCAGCGCCTTTCTCAGCCGCACGCTGGGGACGAATCGGTCCATGCGGGCCGGCCGCTCCTTGATCGAGGAGACGTGGTGCAGCCGATCGAACGCTGGGGCCTCGAATGCGGGGTCCGCGCCCACGAAGTCGAACACGTCCCGCAGCGTCCGCCGCCTATCCGACCGGAGTTCGTTCGAGTCCACGAACAGCACGTCGTCCAGTCCGTAGTACGACAGAAACGCCCTGATCTGATAGTGGTACTGGCTGGTCCGCACGTAGGTGTTCTCGGCTGGATCGGACAGCGCATCGTCCAGCGACGCGCTTTCCCGGCCCTGCGAAACGTTGTGGACCCAATGCGACACGATGCGGTCGATGGGGTCGCGCAGGCAGTAGACCAGCCGGGCGTTCGGCACCGCGGCGTGCATGCGCTCGGGCACCCCGGGAAAGAACTGCCGCTTGGCGTAGTTGGGCGATGACTCGCCGAAGATCGACGGCCCCTCCGGCCCGTCGTACAGGGACTCGTACCACGCGAGGCCCTTGCCGTAGTTGCGCCGGGCCACGAAGAAGTCCGACTCCCGCAGGGAAGCCATGCGGACCTGCGGGTGCTCCGCGAGATAGTAGAAGAGGCTGGTGGTTCCGCCCTTCATCGTCCCGATGATCACAAAAGTCGGTAGCATGCCCGCAATGTCCGCAAGGCGCGGGCCCCGGGGAAGGGCCCGACGACCGTCCGTTCGGGCCGACCATTCTGCCCATTGCCTAAAGAGTTTTCCACAATCAGGTTGCAGGCCCCACCAGCGCGCGGAGACACCCCCGATCTCGGCCGCGACAAGGGACCGGTCCGATACCGGACAAGGAGGAATCTATGCTCAACACCAGAACCCCCCTGTTGGCCCTGTTGGTCGGCTCATCGCTGTTGGCCTGCGCCGGCGACGCCGGTGAACAGGCCGCGACGGACGAAGGCACGACCGTGGTCGTCGACATGCCACTGTCGTCGTCCTCTGAGGCCGCGATGACCCATTACCGGGAGGGTCAGCACGCCCTGGACATGGGCCGCGTCATCGACGCGAATGTGCACTTCGCTGCCGCGGTAGAGGCGGATCCATCCTTCGCCCTGGGGCACCTCCGGGTAGCCAACACGGCGAACTCGGCCGACGAGTTCATCTCCGGGCTGGAAGCCGCCGAAGCCAACGCCGAGGGCGCGAGCGATGCGGAACGACTCGAAATCGAGATCACCCGTCAGGGACTCGAGAACAACAGCGAGGGCCAGCTGCGGCTCGCCCAGCAGTTGGTCGAGGGCCAGCCGGAAAGCGCACGCGCGCAGCTGATTCTCGCTGGGGTCCAGGCAGGAATGAGGCAGATGGCCGAGGCACGCGCATCTGCCCTACGCGCGACGGAGCTCGCGCCGGACTTCGCGCCCGCCTACGGGTTCCTCGGCAATTCGTACATTTTCAATCAGCCGAAGGACTTCGATCGAGCGGTCGAAAACATGCGAAGGGTCGTGGAACTGGCGCCGGACGAGCCGAATAGCCACGACTTCCTCGGAGACGCGTTGCGGGCTCAAAACGACCTCGTTGGAGCGCGGGACGCGTACACGAGAGCACACGAGTTGGCTCCCGAGGACGCTTCACCCGTGCAGCAGCGGGGACACGTCAACTCGTTCCTGGGAGACTTCGACGCCGCCCGCGCAGACTACGATCAGTCCATCGGGCTATCGAGGGCGGGTCAGGGTCCGTCCTTCGCCGTGTATCGCGCCCTGGTCAGCGTGCACGCGGAGGATCCGGCCGCCGCTGTGAGTGAGCTTACGGGCCTGGCTTCCTCGATCGACGAGCAGGATGTCCCAGGCAAGCTCGGTCTCAAGGTCTTCGCGCTCACCACGGCCGCACAGGTGGCGCTGCACCACGACATGCTCGACGACGCGGCCGCCATCCTCGATCAGCGCGCCACGCTCAATCTGGAGCAGGCCGAGGTGGTGGGAGGCGACGCGGTCATGAGAGGGACCCAGGCGAACAACGCGTACTGGGCGGGCGTGCTAGCCGCCCGAGGCGGCGACCACGCCGGTGCCGCCGCCAGGGCTCAGGAGGCGATGGCTCTCCTGGAGCCGGACGCGAATCCGACCCGCAACGAGCCGGCGCACGATCTCATGGCGTTGAGCAGCCTTCTCCAGGGCGATCATGAGGGGTCCATCGGCCACTACGCACAGGCCAACCTCGACAACGTCTACAATCAGTATCACCTGGCCCTGGCGCACGAGGCCGCAGGTAACGCGGCGGAGGCGCAAAGCCTCCTCGAAAGCGTCGTATACAACAACTTCAACAGCCCGGGCTACGCGTTGATCCGAAATGATGTCCGGAGCAGGCTCGGCATGTAGGAGGCTCCGCGGGGCCGTCCCTTTCGGGGCGGCCCCGCTGTCTCGTGCGGCGCGTTACTCGTTCGCCGCCAGGTACGCCCTCGCTTCCGCCAACTCCGGCAGATCCGCGTCCGCGTTGCTCCACTGGCGTAGCAGCGCCCCGTACGCGGCGACGCTGACGGCGCGCCGGTCGGCGGCCCGGCCCGCGCGCGCCAGGCCCAGCAGAGACCGGGCGCGCCCACGCCTGCGCTCGAGTGAGGCGTTGAACGCGGCGATCGCGTCGTGCGGCCGTCCCTCCCGGAGCAACGTCTCACCGATCAGCTCGTAGACCGGGATCAGCGGATCCGGCGTTTCGTTGGGCGGCGGCAGCAAGGCGTCGGCCTGCAGGACCTTCCCGAGCGCCGCGTGCGCGTCGTCGAAGCGGCCCTCCTCGGCAGCGATGTCGGCCTCGAGCTCCAGCATGGTCATGCGCCAGCGCAGCTCGGCGGTGGTGCCTGGCCGGCGCTCCACCTGTGTCTGGTGTCGCTCGGTGAGCGTCGCGAGCACCTCGTGCGCGCGCTCGAGGTCTCCGGTTCGAGCCGCGTCGACGCCCGTGGCCAGCAGCTCGTCGCGCCACTCGGATCCCGACTCGGTAAGCGCGCCGGACCCCCACGCGTTCGTCTCGACCCGCTCCCTGGCCTCCCAGATCGCGCCGTACCACGCGGGTGACCAGTGATCGGTCCCCGGGCGCAGCCTGCGCATCTCCTCGGACCACGCCCTGGCCTCGGCCCGGCGCCCCTGCTGGAGCAGGGCGTAGTGGAGAAAGTCCGCCGCGTGGTAGTCGCGGTCGTCGGCGCTACGTCCGGTGCGCTCCACCCAGAGCTCGGACGCCTGGAAGGCGCGCTCGTTCGCCGCGATCGCGTCGTCCCACAGCGCCAGCTGGATGAAGATGTGCGAGGGCATGTGGATGGCGTGGGAAGCGGAGTGGGATACCTCCGCGTAGCGCTGCGCCACGTCCAGCGCCCGTTCGGCGGTCGACGGGTTGTCCATGGCGTGGATGGTGTAGTGCAGGCCGCCCGGGTGGCGCGGCTCGATCTCCAGGACTCTGCGCGCCGCCCGCGCGGCCTCATCGCGGGCGTCCGGAACCGAGCGGATGTTGTCCTCCGTACCGAACACCGAGATGGCGTAGAGCGCCCACGCCTCGGAGTCTTCGGGGTGAGCCTCCGCCAACTGCCGGAGCGCTTCGCTGAACGCGCGCCGGCGTTCCGTCTGGTCGCCCTCCTCGGTGAGCGCCTCCATCGCCGCGACATACATCGCCTCGCTGTCGCTCGCCGTGAGCGCCCTACGCTCCTGCGCGGTCGGGGCCAGCCGCCGGAAAGCGGCGCGAACGGAGTCGGGGCGGCCGCCGTCCAGCCCGAACGGGTCGTGGAACGAGAACGCTTCGCCCCAGTAGGCCATCACGAAACCCGGCTGAAGCTCGTGCGCCGCCCTGAAGGTGCTGCGCGCCTCATCGTACCAGAAGTTGTGCAGCGCCTCGAAGCCCCGGTTCAGCAGCAGAAGCGCTTCGGGCGACGCCTCGGCGTCCATGTGCACGGCCTCGGGAATCCAGTCCTCTGGAGCGTCGCCGTGGTCGTGCGGCGCGTCCTCGTCCTGCGCCTGCAAGGCATGCGTCGGGGTGGCGTTAAGGGGGGCGAGCACGGCGGCAACCACGAAGGCGGTTGCTCGGCCCGTCCTGCGGAGAATGGACATCGGTTGACGCTCCCTGGGTTGCGGATCCGATCGGGACAGAGGTGGTGTGATCCCGGCACGTTACACACCGTAACAATTACACGGTTCCGCCGACTTAGAAAAGTTCTAGTGTGCAACGGCACACTAGTCCGGGCTCTTGATCTGCAGCGCGCGGTCCGCCGCCTCGGGCGGGGCAGGGTCGGGTAGGCGACCGTAGAGTCGAGGCTGTCTGCGGCTGGCCGCCCCTAGCGGGTATCGCCAGTAGCGCCAAGGCAGCGACAGCAGCCGGTCGGCGGTCATGGGGGCGATGAGCTCGGGCAGGTCGCCGAGCACGTGCACCCCATGGTTGAGCCGCAGGGCTTCGAGGCGCGCCCGCCCCGTCCGCGCGGCGGGGTCGTTTCTGCGCTCCCGGAGGGCGCGCAGCAGGTGGCCCAGACCGCGCACCGGGACGGTCCCCGTGTCGGGCAGGAAGGTCACGCCCTGTATGGCCGGATAGTGGAACAGCACGTCGGCGTCCACCTCGACCAGCCATACGCCCGACGCGCCGGATGCGACCGCGTCGCGGGCGACCGACACGTCTCGCTCGCGGACCGCTTTGCGGGCCAGTCCTTCCAGGGGAAACCACAGCTCCCGGTAGTGCAGATCCGTCACCACCCACTCCAACTCGCCCGCGCTCGGCCCATCCGCGCGGACCCAGATCTCGACCCGCTCCCAGTCGCGCTCCCAGAACTTGTTGATCTCGGCGGGCGACAGCAGCAGGTAGCGCCACACCCAGTAGGCCTCCCCCTCCAGCCAGTAGGGCGCGTCGCGCTCGCGCGCGTACGGCGCCGCGGGTCCGGCGCGTGTGTACAACAGCAACGCCGGAGGCACGGGCCGGGGCACGAAAAACCAGTCGGCCGCAACGTAGAACGCCATCATCGCGCCCAGCGCGACGGCCAGGTTGGCCCACGGCAAGCCAGCGTTCGACTGGAAGGCGGCGACCAGAATCCTGCCGATCAAGACCGGCATGGCGCCCAACAGCGCGGTGGTCCACTCGCGATAGAGGGCCCACAGGCCGAGCGCCACAAGCGGAAAGCCCAGCGGCACCCACAGGCGCAGTGCGAGCGGAAGCAGGTCGGCGCGGGCGGCCAACGGCGTGGCGACGAGCACCAGGACGGTCGACGCCAGCGCGGCGAGCGGGATCTTGTTCACCGCCCAGAAGAGGCTGCAGTACGCGCCGACCCGGAACGGGTCCACCAACCCCGCCGCCAGCCGGCGGCCGTCGGGCGCGATGGCGTCTACGGCGCCGTCCGCGGTGGGGCGCAGCTCGAGTCGAAACGCGTCCAGGGCCCGCACCGCCGCCGGCGGGTCGGCGGCGAAACGCGACGCGTACTTCCCCAGACGGCGGAAGGAGCGCATCAGGAACAGGAACGGCCCCGCGAGCAGCGGCAGCAGGTAGGTTCGCAGCCTGGGGATGTCCAGGTCGGGGCGATCGATCCCCAGCCGGAAGGTGGGGTCGTGGATCAGCCGGGCGCGCGCCTCGTCGTCCGGCGATACGCCTTCCAGGCCAAGGACGTTGGCCCAGTAATCGACGAACGCGAACGGCCCGCGCAGCAGACCGCCCTCGGCGAGCGACCGCAGCAGGGGATTGGTCGCCCGCCCGTCGTCGCTCACAGCCCGGCCCCGACCCGCCTGAAGCCGACCATGAATACCCCCGCCATCAGCACCACAAGGAGCACGCCGTAGGCCGCGGCGGTGCCGAAGTCGAAGCCGCGCAACTGGGACAGGATCTCGATGGATATGGGCCGCGTGCGGTGCGTGTAGAGCAGGATCGACGCGACGAATTCACCCAGCGCGGTCACGAACGCCAGCAGCGCGCCCGCTACCAGGCCGGGCAGCACCAGGGGAAAGGCGACCCGGCGCATGGCGTGAGCCCACGACGCCCCGAGAGAAGCGGCGGCCTCCTCGAGCGCGGGGTCGAACTGCCGGAAGCTCGCCTGCGCGGCGCGGGTCACCAGCGGGATGTTCCGGATGAAGTACGCGAGCGGCAGGATCGCGTAAGTGCCCACCAGCAGGAATCGGCCGGCCCACCACTGGTTGGTGCTGAACGTGGTGGCCAACGCTATCGCCAGCACCGTGCCCGGTAGCGCCCAGGGCAGGATCAGCAGCGCGGCCATGGCGCCCCGTCCCCGGAAGCGGCGGCGCTCGATGAGGTACGCGGCGCCGAACGCGAGGACGACGTTGGCGGCGGTGGCCAGCAGCGCCATCTGGAACGAGTTGACCACCGGCCGAAGCAGCTCGGCCCGCGTGAACAGGTTGCGGTAGTTGTCCAGCGTGTACGCGGGAGGCAGAAGCTCGGTGGTCCACGTTCCGGCCGGCACCAGCGAGACGACGGCGAGCGTGAGGTGCGGCAGCAGCAGGAAGCCGACCAGGGCGAGCGCCAGCGTCAGCCGGAGGGCGGACGAGCGCGTCCAGGTGGACCTAGCCCCGTCCGCGTCCCGGGGGCCAGCCGCTACCCCCGCGGAGCCGCCACCTCCCGCTCCCTTGCCGGCCCCCGTGTACGCGCGCGCGGACTCGAAGCGGTAGAGCATGAACAGGAAGAGCAGCGAAGCGCTGGCCAGCACCACCGACTCCACGGCGACCAGCGCGGTCTCGCCGCTGAGCTTGCTGGAGAAGATCTGCGTGGTGAGGACGCGGAAGCCTCCGCCGAACACGTAGGGGGCGCTGAAGGACGCCATCGAGGTCATGAAGACCAGCAGCGCGGCGCCGCCGATGGAGGGCGCCAGGAGCGGCAGCGTCACGCGCCGCAGGACCGTCCAGCGCGACGCGCCCAGCGCCGCACCGGCCTCCGCGTAGGCGCTGTCCAGTCGTGCCAGCCCCGCGCTCGTGAACAGGAAGAAGTACACGTACATCGTGTACGCGTGCACGAGCAGTATCGCCCACGCCCCGGACAGCCTCCACGGCGCCTCCTCGAGCCCCAGAACGAACTGTATTGAGCGCGTCAGGAAGCCCGTTTCGCCCCACAGAAAGAGGAAGGCTATCACCCCGACGAGTGGCGGCAGCAGGACCGGTAGCGCCGCGAGCGCTCCCAGCACCGTGCGCCCGGGGAACGGGCGCCGGCCGAACAGGAACGCGAGCGGGATGCCCAGCGCCCCGGCGAGCACGACGCTCCCGAGCGAGATCCACACGCTGTTCCACGCGGCCTCCAGCTCCGAGCGGCTCGCAAAGAAGCGCCGGTAGTGCTCCAGCGTGAACCCGTCCTCGCCGAACACGCTTTCGCCCAGGATGAACAGGTTGGGGTAGAGGACGAGCCACAGGAGCACGACCGCGACCGGAACGAGCAGCCTGGCCGGGGGCCGGCGCATCAGTCGTCCGCCGGCCCGGGAGCGGGCTCGTCCTCCCCGGCTCCCGCGGGGAAACAGCGGATCTCGGCGCCGTGCGCGGCCTCGATGCTCACGCGGTCTCCGGGGGCGTGCAGGCCGTCGGCCGCTACCGCGGACACCTCCGCGCTGCCCGTACGCACCGCGTAGTGGGTGCGATCGCCCGCGTAGCGGCGGCCAACTACTTCGCCCTGTAGCGCCTCGGGCGGCGGCGAGTCGCCTTCGGCCAGCGGGCGCAGGCGCACCCGCTCGGGCCGGATCATGAGGCGCACCCCATCACCCGCCGCGGGCGCGAAGCCGGCCTCGGATGCGGCGACGGCGTTCCATCGCACGCCGCCCTCCAGCTCGCACGCCACGACCGTCGGGTCACCCTCCTCCGCGGCCACCACCCGCGCGGCCAGGAAATTCGCGCGCCCCAGGAAGGACGCGACGAAGGCGTTGGCCGGCCGGCCGTACAGCGCCTGGGGCGTGTCCACCTGCTGCAGGGCGCCGTCGCGCATGACCGCGATGCGGTCGCTCAGCGCGAAAGCCTCCTCCTGGTCGTGGGTGACGAACACCGCGGTCATCCCCAGGCGCTCCAGGAGCGCCCGCAGCTCGGCGCGCGTTCGCTCCCGCAGCGCCGCGTCCAGGTTCGAGAGCGGCTCGTCCAGGAGCAGCAGGGGCGGCTCGGGGGCGAGCGCGCGGGCGAGCGCGACGCGCTGCTGCTGCCCGCCCGACAACTGCTGCACGCGCCGCTTCTCGTAGCCCGCGAGGTCCACCAGATCGAGCGCCGCGGCGGCGCGGCGGGCGACCTCAGCGCGCGTCTGCCGACGGACCTTCAGTCCGAACGCCACGTTCTCGCCCACCGAGAGGTGCGGAAACAGCGCGTAGTTCTGGAAGACCATGCCGAACCCGCGCGCCTGCGGCGTCGCCCGCGTGATGTCTTCGCCGCGCAGCGTGACTGTCCCTGAGGTGGGCGCCTCGAACCCGGCGATCATGCGCAGCGTCGTCGTCTTGCCGCACCCGGACGGGCCCAGGAGCGTCAGCAGCTCGCCCTCGCGCACCTCCAGATCCAGGCGGTCCACCGCGAGCGTCTCTCCGAAGCGTTTCGAGACGGCCGTGAGCTTCAGCATCGACTCATCGACCTTTGATCCGGCTCAACGACCCGTCCTCCGTCAACTCGCAGTCGAACGAATCGCGGCTGACACGCCAGAAAGACTCCAGCACGCTCACGCGGACGTCGTATCGGCCGAGCGCCGGCTCGTCCGACGACACGTCGCGATCGCCTACCAGCTCTCGCTCCTGCACGTGGGGCCGGGCGTGCAGGACCACGAAGAAGCCCGTGCCGTCGCGGTAGTGCGCCAGCGCGCCGCCGTGGTAGTCGAGCACGACCCCTCCGCGGTCCCAGTTGAAGCCCGTGAGCGTGAGCGGCGCGCCGTTCAGCGCGCGTAGCTCGGCCAAGGTCGTGCCCACCCGCACGCCCTCGGCCGTCCGCCAGCGTCCTTCCCGCCGCGCCACCGCCTCGGCGACCAGCGCGCGGGTCGAGTCCACGAACGCGACCGAGATTTCATCCGGGGAGTCGGGGAACAGGACGCCGCCCGGCGCGCACATGCCCTCGCCCAGCTCGGCCAGGCGAGGCTCGTATTGCCCCGTCCCGACGGCGGCGAGGATGTCCGCCTCGGACGCGTGGGGGCTCACGGGGCCGAAAGCGCCCCCCGGTACGACGATGTCCGGGTCGGCGCGGGCCGCAGTCGATGCTACCTCTGCCTCGGCTGGTGTTGGTGCCGCGCCAGCCTCGGCGGGCGGTGACGCCGCGCTGGCCTCGTCGCCTGTCACCACCTCATCGGCCGGGGCGGGAGCGCACGAGAGCACGCCCGCGAGCGCCAGAAGCGCCGACCGTCGACCGCGCCAAACCGACGCGTCCCGGCGTCTCCCGCGGATCACGGCCGGGAGCGCGATCAGCCGCGGCCGCGGATGTGCTCGTCCCAGTAGCGCATCCACTCGGTCGTCCGCTCCTGCAGGAGCCCCCAGTCCAGGGGCTCGGGCCGGATCTGCTCGCGCGCGCGCTGGAGCGCCTCGGGCAGCTCGTCGGCGGGGATGTCCGTGCGCGCGGGCAGGCGGTCGAAGTTCGCAGCGGCGTGGAGCACCTCGTCGGTCGAACCGAGGAACTCGACCAGCTCCCGGGCGGCCTCCGGGTGCGGCGCGCCCTTCACCACGCCTATCCCGTCGACCAGCAGCGGCGTGCCGCTTTCGGGGAAGACGTAGTCGATGTCGTAGCCACCCTGCCGCTTCAGGGCCTCGATGTCCGGCATGTCCCACAGCGTGACGAGGCCCTCCTGACGGTTCAGCTTCTGGTAGAGCAGGGTGGGGTTGAGGACGTACTCCTTGGTCTGCGCGTCCAGGCGGCGGAGCCAGTCGTAGCCCTGCGCGGTGTCGCCCGTTCGCACGATCGACCGGTGCATTATCATGCCGAAGATCGTGCGCATCGTACCGCTGGCGAGCGGGTCCCGGATCAAGACTTCGTCGGCCCAGCGCGGGTCGAGCACGTCCTCCCAGTCACGGGGGACATCTTCCGGTGCGATAGCCGCGCTGTTGTAGGCGATGACCTCGGGGGTCAGGTAGATGCCGTGCCAGCGAGCCTCCTGGCCGCGCGCGTCGTCCGGTAGCGTGGACGCCCAGGTGGGCTCGAACTCGGTCAGCAGGCCGTCCTCGACGCCCGTCACGAACATCGTCGCCGGCGCACCCCACCACACGTCCGCCTGCGGATTCGCCCGTTCGGAGCGCAGCCGGTCGAGGATCTCCTGCGACCCCTGATCGACCCACTGCAGGTCTATGTCGGGATGCGCGGCCTCGAAGCGCGCCTCGTACACTTCGAGCATCGCCCGCCCGTGCGGCGAGTAGACGATGAGCGGCGCGCGGCCGTCGTCGGGGATGCACGCCGCCGTGAGCACGGCGAGACCCGCGACCACGGCGAGATGTAGAGGACGGCGCGCCTGCGTGTCCACCGCGTCCCAGGCGCGCGCGGCCCCGCCCGGAGTCACGACGCGTCCCGGTCGGCGCCCAGCGCCACGAGGTTGGCCAGCAGCCGGTAGGCGCCGGGCACGCCCGCCGGAAGCTGCCGGAACAGCGACAGGGCGGTGTACACGTAGGTGCCCTCGCCCAGGGGCGCGATGAGCGTCGACCCCCCGAGCGGCGCTTCGCCCGGATCCGCCATCTCCAGCAGCGGCGTGAAGCGCTCGTCCCAGGTGGCGGCGAAGTAGAGCCCCCGCTCCTGCACCCAGCCCTCGAAGTCGCCCCGCCCGATTGAGTTGGGCCAGGTGAAGAGGCTGTGCGCCGGGTCCAGGATCGTCACCTCGGCGGACTCGTCCGTGACGCGATCGTGTGGCCGCGACATGGTCAGCGGATAGGGAGCGAACTCTCCCCGGGGAAACTCGTACTTGTTGTACTGCACGATGAGCGTGCCGCCCGCGCGCGCGTAGTCGAGCAGCCTGCCGTTGTTGGCCACGACGTCCGGCCTGAATTCGTAGGCGCGGATGCCCAACACGATGGTATCGAAGCGGCTCAGGTCGCCCGAGGCCAGCTCCTCGGGCCCGAGCAAGGTGTAATCGATCCCGAGCTGCTGAAGCGCATCCGGGCCCGCGTCGCCCGCCCCCTCCACGTACGCCACCAGCAACCCTTCCGGCACGGCCGCGTCCAGAACCTGTATCACGCCCCGCGCGTGCGTGGGGAGCACCCGGGGTCGAATGTGCGGGTAGTCGATGACCTGCACGCCGTCCGTGATTGAGCGGCCGTCGGCGGTGCCGAACGACGCCGCCACGGCGTACTCTCCGGGTCCGGCCGAGGCGGGCGCGGTCACGCTGAACGTGGCGGTTCCGGCGCCATCGGAGGCGATCTCGAGCGGGGCCTCGGCGGGCTCCGATGACCACCCGTCCGGCAACTCGAGGGCGGCGACGCCCCGCACCGTCTCCGGCTCCCTGGAGTCGACTCGCACCGTGTACTCCACCGGACGCGAAGCCGACGCGCCCACCAGCGCCACCGCCGGCGCCAGCGTGACGGCCAGGCCGGGCAGCACGAGGACGGGGCGCCGGTATTCGCCCACCGTCTTGTCGACCCCCACGTACGCGGCCGCCCTGCGCACGGCCACGGACTGCCTGCCGATCGTCAGGTGGGCGATGCCACCGACGGGGTCGGGCTGGAAGGCCGCGCCCGCGCTGGGGTGGTCGCCCCACACGTAGCGGTCCGCGTCCCTGGCGGAGAGCAGGAAATAGGGGAAGTGCGGTGGCGCATCGACCGGAACGCCCACCCGGAACGTACGCTCCAGCACGGTCCCCGGTGGCATCGACACTGGGCCCCCCGAGTCTTCCCCCTCCGCCTCCTGTCCTTCGGCCGGCTGCAGCGAAACCTCCCAGCCTTCCGGCACGGTGACGCCGGCGCCGTCGACGGACATCGGCCTGGAGCCTCCGTTCCACACGCTGACGGCCACCGAGAACGTCTGCCCGGGCACGACCGTGGCGTCCTCGGCGCGCACGTCGACCCGAACGCCGGCGGTCTGCGCGAGCGCCAGGCCGTACTGCGCCTGCTCGCGCCGAACGGCGTGCAGAAATCCCTCGGCGGCGGGCTCGTCGCGAGCGGCCGCCTCCACCGCGCGCGCCGCCTGGCTCAGAGACTCCCCCGCCGAAACGAGCCGCGTCAGCAGGGCGGCCGGATTGCCGGCGCCCGCGCGCACGGCGCCGACGAAGCCCTCGTAGGTACGCAGCGGGGCCACGGCGTCGCGGAGCGCCTCGACGGAGCCGCTCGCGGTCTCCGCGCGCGCAGACAGCTCGTCCTCGACGCCCGCGAAAAGCGCCGTAGGCGCGCCTCCGGGGACGCGCGTCGCCACCAGGTCCAGCGCGACCTGCCTGCCTCCCAGATGCTGCGCCTGGCCCATGTCCTGCGACCGGTGCTCGCTCCGGCTCGCCATGGCGACCTGGTGGTGCGAGCGGCCCATCAGCGGATCCAGGAGGCCCGTCTGCAGCACCAGCGTCGCGTCATCGGTGCCGCGGAAACGAGCCCGGAACAGGGACGTGGCGGCGTGCGGCGCCCCCGCAGCGGGGAAGCGAGCCGGATCCGCCGCCGCCTCGAACGCCTCGCGCGCCATGATGCCCGAGGCCTGGTGCTGGCCATGGCCGTCCGCGGGCGTGCCGGTGAAGACGGCCACCATCACGTCCGGACGGAACGAGCGCACCACCCGGACGACGTCCTCCAGAAGCGCCTCCCGGGGCCAGTGCTGGAACGCCTCGTCGGCGTGCTTGGAGAAGCCGAAGTCGTACGCGCGCGTGAAGAATTGCCGGCCGCGGTCCACGTCGCGGGCCGCCAGCAGCTCCTCGGTGCGCAGCAGTCCGAGGGCCTCCTGCTGCTCGGGGCCGATGCCGTTCTGGCCCCCCTCACCCCGCGTGAGCGAGAGATAAGCCACGTCCGTCCCCAGCCCGAGCGCCAGCGCCGCCAGGACCGCCGTGTTCTCGTCATCCGGGTGGGCGCCGATCATGAGCACGCTCCTGGCCGTGCCCAGCTTGCGCAGCGCTACGCCGCGTTCCACGGCGTCCGGCGGAGGCGCGTCGAAGCGCACCGACACCGCTCCCGCCGGAGACTGGCTGGCCTCCGCGGTCGCCGGGGTCTGGGCGCGCGCCGGCAAGGGCGCCGTTCCGGCGAGCGCCAAGGGGGTGGCGAGCGCCAGCAAGCGGAGCGCGCGTTTCGGGATTCTACGGACCGTCAGTGCGTTCATCGGACGCAAGCTAGGTCGCCCCGAACGGGGCGCAAGCGAAGGACGGCGGGGTGGACCGGTGACGGCGGACCTTGCCCCCGAAGGCGACAATCGAAAGACTAGATTGCAGCGAAGTGCGCCGTCGCACGTCGTCGTGCCACAACAGGAGATCGTCCCGCTTCAATCGTGGAGTTGTCATGATCCAGCGTCGCACGGCAGCCGGACTGGTGCTCGCCACGCTCGTCGTCGCCTGCAGCGACGACAGCGGAGGCACGGGGCCGGGTGAGGTGACTCTCGCGGATCTGGCGGCGACCTATGACGTGCTGAGCTTCACCTTCACGGCGGACGGCAACTCCGCCCTCTCGGCCAACCTGATCCAGGCGACCAACGCGACGCTGACGGTTACGCTGTTGGCGGACGGCAGCTTCAGCGGCCTGCTCAACGCGCCCGCCCTGACCGAGACCACCGACGATGTGCCCATCGGCGGCACTCTGACTCTGACCGGAGACGACACGGCGAGCATAGACTTCGACGCCGCGACGAGCTTCTTCTTCCCGGATGTCGACATTTCTTTTGAGTTCTCCCCGCCCAACTTTGTCTGGACGGCCACGGACGTGACGTTCGACTTCACACTCGAGAGAGATCCGAACAACGCGATTCCGGCCGACCTGACCGTCGTGCTCGTGCAGGCCATATAGACATCACGAACCGCTGATAGCGAGAATCGCCATGATTAGCACTCGTCGTGTTGTGGTCGTAGGCGCGCTCCTCCTCGCCGTCGTGTCCCCCGCGGCCGCCCAGACGGGCGCGGTGGCGGGGACGGTAAGGGCGGCCGCCAGTGAGGCCGGCTTCTCCCGGGCGGGGACGCCCCTCGCGACCGTGCTGGTGCGCGTGCTGGGCGACGGCGATCAGTTGGTCGCCAACGCCCTCACGACCTCCGAAGGGACGTTCCGCATCGCGAACATCCCCGCCGGGACCTACACGGTCGTCTTCACCAGCGCCGGTTGGGTGGAGCAGCGCGAGACCGGAGTCACCGTTTCGGCCGGCCAGACAGCGAGTCTGACCGTGGCCATGGGGGAGCAGGTGTTCAACCTGAACCCCATAACGGTCACGGCGTCCAAGACCGAGGAGAAGGTGCTCGAGGCGCCCGCCGCCATCGAGGTCGTGAACACGAATGACATAGCCGAGCAGCCGGCTACGACGATCGCCGAGCACATCAAGGACCTGCCCGGGGTGGATGTGCTGCCGACGGGGTTGCAGGGCGGGTACGTTGTCGTACGCGGCTTCAACAACATCTTCAGCGGCGCGTCGCTGACGATGACCGACAACCGAATTGCGCGGGTGCCGTCGCTGCGCGCCAACATCCTGCACTTCAACCCCACGACCAACCTGGATCTGGAGCGCATCGAGGTGGTGCTGGGCCCGGGATCGGCTCTGTACGGACCCAACGCCTCGAGCGGGGTGATCCACTCGATCACCAAGTCGCCCATCGACTACCCGGGTGGAGCGATCTCCTTCGGGGGCGGATTCCGACAGCAGACCGACGTGTCGGGCGCGGATGTGGTGTTTGCCGGTGACACGATTCCATTCCCCGGTTTCGAGTCGAGCGACGAGGGCGTGATCCACGCGGAGGGGCGCTACGCGTACCGGGCCAGCGAGCGGTTCGGCGTGAAGGTGTCGGGCCAGTACTTCTCGGGCGACGACTTCCGCTTCGTCGATCCCGACGAGGCGGAGCAGCAGACGATCGCCGCGGCGTGCCTCGCCGATTTCGGCCCCACCAACCTGGCTTGCCGCAACTTCGACGCGGGCCTCAATCTGGGGACGTCGGAGGGTTTGGCCGTGCTCCGGGAGTCGGTCGACAACGTGGCGGCTGGCAGGGACTACGACCTGGAGCGCTGGGCGGTCGACGGCCGGATCGACGTGCGACCGGACGAGGAGACCACGCTGATCTTCGCCGGCGGCCACTCCAAGACCAGCAACAGCATCGACCTGACCGGGTTGGGCGCCGCCCAGGTGCAGGACTGGGGATACAACTATGGGCAGGTGCGCGCGCTCTACAAGTCCGCGTTCGCTCAGCTTTTCTTCAACAAGAGCGACAACTCGGACTCCTACCTGCTCAGGTCGGGTAGGCCGCTCGTCGACAAGTCCTCGCTCTTCGTGGCGCAGATCCAGAACGCCACCGCCGTCGCCGACCGGCAGCGCTTCGTCTACGGCTTCGACTTCTTGCGCACCAATCCGCAGACAGAGGGGACGATCAACGGCAATAACGAGGACTCCGACGAGTTCAACGAGTTCGGCGGGTACGTCCAGTCCGAGACCGACATCGGCGACAAGCTGGATCTGGTCGCGGCGCTGCGCGTGGACAAGAGCGACGCGCTGGAGGATCCAGTCTACTCGCCGCGCGCGGCGCTCGTGTTCAGCCCGGACGAGGCGAACAGTCTCCGGCTGACCTTCAACCGTTCGTTCGGCACGCCCAGCACGCTCAACCTGTTCCTGGACATCTCCGGACAGAGCGTCCCTCTGGGTGGTCCGTTCCGCTACGACATCCGCGCCCAGGGCGTCACCAAGGACGGATTGGCGTTCCAGCGCCGGGAGGGCGTCGCGCTGCCCGATCACACGAGCCCCTTCGGGTTGGTGTTCGGCTCCAATCCGCGCGAGTTCCACCCGACGACGACGGCTCAACTGTGGGCCGAGGCGGTGGCCGTAGCGGGCACGATTGATCCGACGCTGGCCGCAATACTGGGCTCGCTGCCCGTGCCCAGCGAACAGCAGGTCGGGGTTTCAGTCCTGACGCTCAACCCGTCCACGGCCAGCTTCGAGCCGGCAGGCAGTATCGAGGACATACCCGCGCTCAAGCCCACGATCACGAACACCATCGAGGTGGGCTACAAGGGCCTGTTGGCGGATCGGGTGCTGCTGGCGGCGAACGCGTACTACAGCCGCATCGACGACTTCATTTCGGCGCTGCGCAACGTCACGCCGAACGTGTTCCTGAACGGGGCGGACCTTGCCGCCTACCTGACGCCGTTCGTGGGACCGGCCAACGCGGGGGCCATCGCCACTCAGCTCGGAAGCATCCCGCTCGGCGTGATCACGTCCCCGGAGGCCGGCGGGTCGGACGCGGCGATCCTGCTGACGTACCAGAATCTCGCGGATGTGGATATGTGGGGTGGGGACGTTTCCGCAACGATCATCCTCGACGATAGCTGGGAGGTGTCAGGGTCGCTGTCGTTGGTCAACGACGACGAGTTCGACACGGGCGAGGAGATCGTGCCGCTCAACGCGACAACGGCCAAGGGCTCGCTGGGGTTGCGCTACCGCAACGAAGAGGCCGGATTCAACGCCAACCTGAGGGGCCGCGCGGTGAACGGCTTCCCCTTCAACTCGGCGGTGTTCATCGGCGAAGTGAGCGGCTACGCCCTGGCGGACCTGAACATCGGCTACAAGCTTCCGGGAGCGCAGAACATCTGGCTCACAGCCGACGCGCTCAACCTGTTCGACCGCGCCTACAGGCCGACCATCGGCGGCCCGCGGCTGGGCCGGTACATGACGTTCCGCCTGCGCTTCGACTTCTAGCAGGTCGGATCGCGTCGCGCAGCGGCGCTCTGTGGTGGGGGGAGGGGCGTGGCGGAGGCCGCGCCCCTCTTGCATGCCGCCGGAACACGGCACCCTACGGCCAGGTAGCTTGGGGCGATGAGCGACCCATTGACCCCTCGACGGCGAGTCGGCGGATACGCCGAGTTCGCGCCGCCCGGGGATCTGCGCGAAGACGTTTCCTCCATCTGGACGTTCGAGGCTTCGCGCCACGGCGCGCCCGCCACGCATCGTGTTTTGCCGTATCCCGGCCTGACCGTCGTCTTCCACTACGTGCGCTCCGATGGTGGCGGTGTGGAGAGGCCGAGGCTGGAACTCTTCGGGCCGGTCAGCCGGGTACGTTCCTTTCGGCCGGAGCCCGGTCTCGTGATGCAGGCCGTCGAGTTGCGCCCGGAATCGGTGACCAGACTCCTCGGGGTGTCCCCGGCGGACCACCTGGACGCGATCGATTCCTGGCGACCGTCTGCGGGCCCCGACTCGGTTTCTCTGTTCGACAAGCTGGCCGAGCGCGCGCTCGTCGGGGACGGCGCGCTGGGCGAGTTGGTACGCTGGCTCAGGGAACGCGACGCCGATTCGAGGCTCGATCCGGCGGGCCGGATATCCCGGCTCGCGCTGCGGGCGCTACGTGCCCCTCGCTCGGCGTCCCTGCGGATCTCGGACGTGGCGGACCGCATCGGCGTGTCGCTGAGGCACCTGCGTCGATCCGTGCTCGAGGTGGCGGGGGCATCGCCCAAGAGAATCCAGAGGCTCGAGCGACTCAATCGGGTGGTTTCGGTGGCCGATACACGTGGGGCGCCCCGCTGGTCGGAGCTCGCCGTGGCCCACGGCTACTTCGACCAGGCGCACCTCATCCGCGACTTCCGCGACCTGACCGCGTCCACGCCGGCACGCCTGCACGCGGAGCGGCGAGCCGAGCCAGTCCCCGGCTGAATCCACGGCCGACCGCCCCAGCTCTTCGTCGCCCATTTGCTCCAGCTCTTCATCGCCCTTCAGGCGATGTGCAACTAGTTCAAAATTTGAATGAGTCGCGATGTCCGCTGAGGCGATGTGTAACTAGTTCGAATCTCGAACGACTTCTGATGTCCGCTTTTTCCAATACGCGCGTAGGGCCCGCTCCTAGACTTCGGGGATCACCGCCCCCGCGGCGGCCCCGATATCGACCAGTCAGGAGCCCGGCCCACGATGAAAGCGATTGGCAAGCCCTGGACGAACGCCATCGTCCTGGCCATGGCCGCGACCACCGTCGCGGCGATCTTCTTCGGAGTGCCGCTGGAGGCCCAGGTCGCCATGGACGAAGCCGCCTGGGACGTGCAGGCACGCGAGTCCCGCTTCGAGGCCCACCTGGACCGTGACGCGCTGTTCATGCAGGGCGGCGTCGCCTGGCTGAAGGACGCGGAATTCGGGGACGGCGTGATCGAGTTCGACCTCGCCGCGACCGCGGACAACGGCTTTCACGGGCTTCGCTTTCGCGCGGTGGACCCGGCCAACCACGAGCACATCTACCTGCGGCCGCACCTGTCCGGGCTGCCGGACGCCGTCCAATACCAGCCGATATTCAACCGCACCAGCAGCTGGCAGCTCTACGCGGACGCGCGCTACGTCCAGCCCGCGGAAATACGCTCCGATGAGTGGGTGCACGTCCGACTCGCGGTGCGGGAGAGCCGGGCGGAGGTAACGATCGATGGGGTCCCGATCGTTTTCCCCCAGCTGGTGCGTGATCCGGCGTCGGGCGCAGTCGGGCTCGCCACCAGCGGCGCGGGAGCGTGGTTCGCCAACGTCATCGTGCGGCCAGGCGTCGACCCCGCGTTCGCCGGCGGGGAAGGCGCCGAGGCGCCGGACGCCGTGCCGGGCGTCGTCACCAGGTGGCGTGTCTCCGACGCCTTCCCCGAGGAGACGGTCGATGGACTGGAGCGGCTGGCCGCCGACTTCGCGGAGGCCCGGACGTGGACGACCCTGGAGCCCGAGGTCCGCGGCATCGCGAACATCGGCATGCTCTACAACAACCGCCCCGACAACACGGTGATCGCGGCGCTGACGCTACGCTCCGATCGCGCGCGCACGCTGCCCGTGAAAATCGGTTTCAGCGATCGCGTGCGTGTGTACTTGAACGGGCGGGCGCTGTTCGCAGCGTCCGATGCCTTCGCCTCGCGCGACTATCGCTTTCTGGGCACGATCGGCCTGTACGACGAGCTGTTCCTGCCGCTCGAGGCGGGCGACAACGAGCTCTGGCTGGCCGTCACGGAGCAGTTCGGGGGCTGGGGCGTGACGCTCCAGGCGCTGGAGGCCGCCGGCGTAACGATTACTGGTCCTGAAGGCGCTGCGTTCGCCCCGAGATAGGTCGCCGGCTACTGAGAATTGATGGCAGGCGCGGCCTCCTCCTCGTCGGCTCCGGGATCACCCAGGCCCAGTCGGCAGGTGCAGCCGTCGCAACACCTCCCCGTAGCGAGGGTCTCCGGCGGCGGCGTCCAGGCTGGGAGTCACGTGGAACCACACCATCCACGGCGAGCGCTCCTCCATCGCCCGGTCGAGCCACGAGAAGAATCCATCCCTGTCGCCCAGTCCCAGGTAGACCATGGCGACGTGGAACGAGGATCTTGCCTCCCACCGGTCCTCCCGCAGCAGTCCATCGAGCACGGCGTGCGCTTCGTCGGTGCGCCCGGCGACGGCGTAGGCCCAGCCCAGGAATCCGTACATGGCCGATCCCGAGTCGACCTTCTCCATGCCGAGCTCGAAGGTGCGGCAGGCCGCATTGACGTCACCGATGTCGGCCTGAACCATGCCGAGGCCGTAGGTGGCGGCGGCGTTCTCCGGATCCAGTTCGAGCGCGCGCTCGAACTGGCCGATCGCGGTCTCGAACCGCCGCCCGATCATGTACCCGTAGCCAACGTTCAGCGCGGCGAGCGGATTGAGCGGGTCCAGCTCGTAGGCGAGCCGGCGGTGACGCATGGCATCCTCGTGGCGGCGCAGGGTGTCGAGGACCATACCCAGGAAGCTCCGGGCGGTGGCGTCGCCCGGGCTCAACTCGACCGCCCGCGTCAACTCCGATAGCGCGGCCTGCCAGTCCCAGTGGAGCCAGTAGTGCACCAGGCCCAGCGCCATGTGGGCCTCCGTTTCGCGGTCGTCCATGGCAAGGGCGAGGCGGGCCTCCTGCTCGGCCCGCTGGAACGCCTCCGTGGGCGCGAACGTGTGCATGTACGCGCGGATGCCGTACACGTAGGCGAGGGTCGACCTGGGGCCCGGATAGCTCGGGTCGATCCCGATCGCTTCCTCGAGATGCTCCACCGCCTTGCGCCATCCGTCCTGACTCCACTTGTTCGCGTGGAATCGCGCGAGCAGGTGAAGCCTGTACGCCTCTGGATCCGGGACCGACCGCACCGTCTCGTGCGCCAGCTCCACGTCCAGCGCCGCTGCCACGCTCTCCGCGATCTCGGTTTGAAGCGCGAACCTGTCGACAGCCTCGCGGTCGTACCTTTCGGCCCAGAGTTGCTGTCGTGTCGCGCAGTCGGTGAGCTTCACCACGACACGGACCCTCTCGCCCTCCTGTCGGATGGTCCCGTCGAGGATCGACCTGACGGACAGCTCGTGCGCGATCTCCGCCGGGTCGACATGTCGGTGCCGGAAGCGCATGACGCTACTGCTGGATATGACCCTGAGGTCATCGACCTTCGCGAGGCGGGCGATGATGTCCTCGCTCATACCGTCGGCCAGGAAACCCTCGGATTCGTCCGTGCCCAGGTGCTCGAGCGGCAGCACGGCTACCGAACGCCGGGTCGGCGGCGGCTCATCCAAAACGGCGGCCGGCCGGCTCTGCTCTCTACCGAACGACAGGAAGCCGATGATCCCCGCGGTGAGAGCGATGAACGGCTCCGGGGATGGCTCGTAGACCATCCAACCGGCCGCCGCGAGCATGCCCGCGAGCCAGAGAAGCTGGATGGTCGTGGGCCTCATCCTAGTGACCGCAGTGCTGCGCGTGCATGTGTGCGTGGCCCGCGCCGCGCGCGATCAGCCACCGGTTGAGCCCAGTGGGTGGTCGCGCTGGCCGCAAGCCGATTGAGCGAGGACCGCTCGCCCGATCCGTGGGACGATGTTCGCGAGATAGAGAGCCCCTCCTGGCGGGTATGTCTCGTTGCGCTGGGCATCACTTTCATCCCCTCCGGGGGGTGATCGCAAGGCTCACGACGAGCACCCGACGCTAATCAACCGTGCGAGCGAGAGAAGCTTGACCCGCCGCGCCCCTGGTTGAATAATGACAATTCTTCGGTCTTTCTTCGGGGTGTCCGCCATGCAGATCAGGGGGTTCATCGCCGCGAGCCTGGACGGCTACATCGCCCGGGCCGACGGAGCCATCGACTGGCTGGACGAATTCGGCGACGTCGACTACGGCTACGAGCGGTTCATCGAGCAGGTCGGCACGATCGTGATCGGCCGGAGGACGTACGATCAGGTCCTAGGATTCGGCGACTGGGTGTACCAGGGCCTACGCACGATCGTGGTGTCGCACCGTCCGGTGGACGACCCGCCACCGGACACCGAGGTCTGGTCCGGGGACATCTCCGATCTCGTGGCCGAGCTTCGGCGGAGCGAGACCCGCGACGTCTGGGTGATCGGTGGAGCGGATGTCCAACGGCAGTTTCTGGACGCCGGCGGCCTGGATCGCATCGAGGTGCACGTCATTCCCGTGCTGCTCGGTAGGGGCATCCCCCTGTGGCCGCCGAGCGAACTCGAGCACCGGGTCGCGCTGAATTCCGCGACCGTGCTCGGCAAAGGCATGGTGCGACTCGACTACGGGATTCGGCGGCCGGGCTAGCTGTCGGTCTTCCTGCAGGGCCGCCCGGGGCTCAACCTCCGGCCGGCGCGCTCGCGCTGTCCGGCAGGAGCGCCGAGAACCGGCGATGCTCCTCTTCCAGGCCCACCGCGTCCAGCGTGGTAAGGAATGGCTGAAGCTGGCCGACGGTGTTGGGATCCAGCTCGCCGCCATTCTCCTTCCGGCTCACGACGGCCCACGCGTGCATGCGGTCCAGATACGCCCGGCCGGCGGCCTCGTCGCCGTTCAGGATCTGAATGACTGCGATCCTGCCCGACGCCCACTGCGTCCACTCATGTTCGGCGCCGAGCTGCCTCGTATACTCGTCGACCGCCGCCCGCAGGACGGGTTCCGCTCCGGTGATGTCGCCGTATCGCAGGAGAGCGTTGCCGAGACCCCCAAGGGCGCTTCCCACGCGCCAGTGCCCCTCGGGCCATTGCTCTCTGGCGGCCGTGACGTTCTCCCCGAGGACCGCGACCGTCTCTTCCCGTCGCCCCACTTCGTGCAGGGCGCTGGCGAGGTTGTTCGCGATCAGAAGCGAGCCGGGATGCCCGCGCCCGATAAGGCGGGCCCGGATCTCCAGGGCCTCGCGGTACGCAAGCGCGGCGGCGGGAAAGTCCTCGCGCACGCGTCGGAGGTAGCCCAGGTTGTTGAGGTGGATCGCCAAGTCAGCGGACGCGCGATCCGGGTGATCTCGCATGCGCGGGATGCCCTCCTCGTACAGGGCCTCCGCCTCATCCAGACGCCCGGCGCGGCGCAGCACGTACGCCAGACTGAGAAGGGAGTTGGCAAGTTCCAGATCCTCCTCCGGGTACAGGCGCCTGATTGCCACTGCCTCGCGCATCACGACCTCGGCCGAATCGATGCTTTCGGCGTCTCGAAGGGCCTGTCCCAACGATTCCAGCGCATTCGCGACACTACGATCGTCCGTTTCGCGCAACGTCCGATAGATGCTCAGCGCCTCCTGGAGGGGGGAAACCGCCGCCTCGAAGTCCCGCCGGTTCCTGTAAGAACCGCCGACGCGCAGCAACGCGTCGGCAACTCCCGCGCTCGCCTCGCCGAATTCCCCGCGCCGGATGTCCACGGCGCGTTCCAGCAGCGCGGTCCCCTCCTCGAACAGCCCGAGGTTGTAGTGTGCTCCCCCCAACACCAGCAGAAGCTCGGCTTGCACCGCGGGCCGGTCGCCGAACTCCGCATCCACGCGCTCGGTGCCCCAGGCGAGAAGCTCCCGCGCGGTGATCGTATCCGAGGGGGCCTGCTCCGGGTTGCGTCCGCGAAACACATCGGCCAGGAAGTCCACCACCAGTCCGGCGTTCTCCGCCTCGGTCTCGGCCCGGGCCCGCTGGCGCTCGGTCTCGGCGTTCTCGCGGACGAGGGTGGCTCCGGCCGTCGCGACCACGACCAGCATTGCGGCGGCCGCCGCCACGCCGACCCGATGACGGCGGAGGAACTTGCGGGCGCGGTAGGACCGGAAGCCTGCCCGCGCCGAGACCGGGAAACCGGTGCGGTGCCTGACGAGATCCGCGCGCATGTCCTGCACGCTTCCGTACCGGTCGTCGGGCTCCTTGCGCAGCGCCTTGGCCACGATTGCGTCGAGGTCCCCGGTGAGGCGCCTCCGCAGCGCGTCGGGAGCCGGTTCGCCCGCCGCGGATGAAGCCACGGCCACCGACGGTAGCGTCGGCGTCTGCTCGCAGATCGCGCGCTCCACTTCGAAGCCGCCGCCGTTGCCGAACGGCCGCCGACCGGTCAGCAGCTCGTAGAGCAACACGCCCATGCCGTGCACGTCGGTGGCGGTGGTGATCGGCTGGCCGAGGATCTGCTCCGGGGCGGCGTACTCGGGGGTCATCCAGCGCGTGGCCGGCCGCGTATGGGGCGCGCCAGCGGCTTCGCCGTGTTCCGCGATCAGCTTGGCGATCCCGAAGTCCAGCAGCCGGACGCGGCCGTCGGCATCCACCAGGACGTTCGACGGCTTGAGGTCCCGGTGTACGATCAGGCGCGTGTGCGCGTACTGGACCGCCTCCGTCGCCTGGATGAACAGGTCCAGCCGGCCGCCGATGTCCAGCCGCTGCCGATCGGCCCAGCGGGTTATGGGCTCGCCCTCGACGAGCTCCATGACCAGGTAGGGAAGGCCGGTTTCGGTGGTGCCTCCGTCCAGCAGCCTGGCGATGTTGGGGTGCGCGAGCGACGACATGATCTGGCGCTCGGCCAGGAAGCGTCGCTCCACGTCCCTGGAGTCGATGCCCCGCAGGACCTTGATCGCTACTCGCTGATCGAACTCGCCGTCGGCGCGCTCGGCCTCGTAGACCGTGGCCATACCCCCGCGCCCCAACTGGCCGAGCACTCGATAGGGGCCGATTCGAGTTCCCTCCGGGAGCTCTGTCGGCTGGCCCGCTTCGGCCTTGAACGCCGCGCGAAGAAGCTCGGTGCCGGGGCCCGTGACTACGCTACCGACCTCGGCCGCGGAAGCCACAAGGCGTGAGACCGTTTCCTCCAGAGCGACGTCGCCGCCGCAAGCTTCGGCCACGTACGCCTGTCGCTCCTCCGGGGCCAGTCCCAGCGCCTCATCGAACAGCCGGTCGACCTCGCTCCAGCGCTCCTCGATAAGCCTGCGGGAAGAATCCATGATCCGTTTCTCGCCGGGGTGATGAGGCGTCATGTGCTACGCGTCGAGCGCTTCGCGCAGGTAGGCTCGAGCGCGTGCCCAGCCCCTTTCCACCGTGCGGGTCGAGATGTCCAGCGCGTCCGCTGTCTCTGAAACGGAAAGTCCGCCGAAGAACCGACACTCGGCGATCCGGGCCAGGGCGGGGTCGCGTCCCTCCAGCCACCCCAGCGCTTCGTCGAGCGCGAGCACGTCCGTCGCGTCGCGATCCACTACCGCGGACTGGGGTGTCAGCGGGACCTGGACGCGATCGCCGCCGCGCTTCTCCGCCTGCCGCTGGCGCGCGTAGTCGATGAGGATGCGGCGCATGGCCTTCGAACAGAAAGCCAGAAAGCTCGCGCGTCCCGGCCAGTCCCCGCCGCCGGTCCCGCCGATCTTGAGGTAGGCCTCGTGGACCAGCGCGGTGGTGTTGATGGTGCCGCTTCCGCCGGTGTCGCGGACGTGCCGGTGGGCGATGCGCCGAAGATCCTCGTAGACGAGGTCGATCAATCGATCGAAAGCCTCATCGTCACCATCGCTCCAGCGCTGGGCCAAGCGCGTGACATCGCCGGTCTGGTCGACCACGCGTCCTCCTGAGACACACGGGGCGGGAAGGGCGAGCCGGTTCGTCGCTCCGATTGTAGGGCGCGGCGCCTGCAAGCGGCAAACGCGGGTTGGCGGCCATCGGGCGCGGAATCCGTTCCGAGGGATACGGAGGCTCTCCCCGGGAGGAAGAGCCAGCCGCACCCCAGCCCGTGAGGCCCTATATGCCGGTCCGCCCTCGAAGCCTACTCGCCGTTGTCGTGCTCGCGGCCCTGAGCTGCGCCGAATCCACGTCGATCCAGGATCCGGCCGACCTCTGGGACCTGGGCGAGATAGGTCCCTCCCTGTCCGTCATTCCCGCTCTGCCCGCGGTCTGCAGCGAGATCACGGGAACGGCGCTGATAGCCGATGAGGTCGTGCCGGTCGGCACGGTCGAGGTGAGCAACGACGAGGCCAACCTCTATGTCGTGTACCGCACCTCGGCGGCCTGGCCGATCCTGAACACGGCCGTGTTCGTGGGCGACTCTCCCGCCGACATTCCCGTAAACAAGAAGGGCAACCCCCGCGTCGGGAAGTTTCCCTTCAAGAGCGCTCACGGGCCGGGGACGATGGAAGTGGTGTGGGAGATCCCGCTCACCGAGGTCTCGGGGTTCGACGCGGTCATCGCCGCGTTCGCCCAGGTCGGCGAATCCGCAGAGGGGGCGTGGGGCGCCGGCACGGCCATCGTGGAAAACGGCAACTGGTCGACCTTCTTCACGCACACCGTGGCGGAATGCGCCGCCGAGACGATCGACTCGGACGGCGGCACGATCACCAGCCCGGACGGGCTCGCCACGCTTACGATCCCGGCGGGCGCGCTGCTCGCCCCCGTGGACATCACGATCGTACCGGCGACGCGGGAGGACCTCGACGGTCACGGCTCGGCGTCGATCGTCGAGACGACATCCTCGATCGATCCCTCACCCAATGTCAGCGGCTTCTCGGCCAATCTGGTGATCGACCCTCTCGAGCCGATCAACGGAGTGACTCCGATCGCCGAGACGATATGGGACCTGGGCCCCGACGGGCAGCAGTTCGAGGAGCCGATCCTGGTCACTCTGGGCTACGACGAGGCCGACCTGCCCGCGGGCTTCGATGAGAACCTGCTCGGCCTGTTCGTGATAAACGGCGTCTTTCCCGCGCCGCCGCCTCCCCACGTGGACGCCGTCGCGAACACGGTCTCAGCGGAGATCGACCACTTCTCGTTCGTGTTCGTCGGCGCCGAGCTGCTCCCCGCGGCCGATCTGAGGGTGCATCCCCTGGCCGAGTCCGCCGACACCATCGAGCTGGGCGAGTCGGTGACCTACACGGCGACGCTGTCCAACCTCGGTCCGGAGGCGATCTCGGACGGCATGGTCCACTACCAGGCGTTCGGATCGGTCATCGCGGGCCCCATAAGCGCAGGCTGCACAGAGGAACCGTTCCCGATCTTCCCCACGGTGCAGATCGACTGCGACGTGGGCGCGGTGGCCAGCGGCGGGTCGGTGGCGGCGCCGGCGGCGGTCTTCGTGCCGCAGGCCAAGGGTGTGCTGGAAGTGTGGGTCGACCCGAGCTCGGCCGGATCGATAGACCTCGACAACTCCAACAACCGCGCCACCGGTGACTACACCGTCGTGGACCCGGTCGCGGACCTGGAAATCCTGAACGTAAGCGACGACCCGGACCCGGCCGCGGTGGGGGAGGACATCGTGTACTCGATCTCGGTCGGAACCCCGCCCTCCACCAAGCAAGCGCTGGAGGGAGCCACGCTGCTGTTGGGTCCGATCGGCGACGCGACGTTCCAGTCGGCGAGCGATTCGACGTGCTTCGGCACCATTCTGGGCGCCACCTGTCCGCTGCCGACCCTGACCCCCGGTCTCGTCCACGACGTCCAGATAACGATGCGCCCGGATTCGGGGGTGAGCGAACTGCTCGCCACCATGAAAGTGCAGGTGCCCTTGGGGACGGTGGATCCGGATTTGGCCAATAACACATTGCTCGAATCGACCTCGATCGGAGTCCCCGCGACCGCCGACCTAAGCGTCTCGGACGTGTCGGAGTCGGCGGATCCGATCGAACTCGGGGAGACGATTACCTATCAGGCTACGGTATACAACCTCGGGCCGGAGGACGCGCCGGACGCGGGCGTGGCCTACCAGGTATTCGGCAACGTAGTCGCCGGCGCCCTCAACCCGGGGTGCGTCGACGTCTTCGCGCCGTTCCCGTCGGACGTTCGGATCGACTGCACGATCGGCCCACTTGCCGGCCAGGACCTCACGTACGTGCAAGCGGCGGCGTTCGTGCCGCAGGACACCGGTACGTTCACGGTCTGGTTGGATCCTCTCGGGGGTGGCTCCGTCGACCCGAATCTAGCGAACAACCGACTCACGCAGACGTTCACGGTCGTCCAGCCGGTCGCAGACCTCGAGATCCTGGATATCCGCGACAACCCGGATCCGGCCGCGGTGGGCGAGGACATCGTCTACACGATCACGCTCGGCACGGCGCCCTCCACCAAGCAGCCGCTGGAGGGAGCGACGTTGCTGCTGAATCCGCTCGGCGACGCGACCTTCCAGTCGGCGAGCGATTCGACGTGCTTCGGCACCGTTCTGGGCGCGACCTGTCCGCTGCCGACCCTGCCTGCGGGTCTCGTCCACGAGGTCCAGATTACGATGCGGCCGAACTCGGGCGTAACCAACCTGACCGTGAACGCTACCGCCAACGTGCCATTCGGCACCGTGGACCCGGATCCGTCCAACGACTTCATGCTCGAAACCACGACGATCGGCGGCTCCGGCGGGGCGGACCTCGCCGTCATCAGCGCCATCAAGTTCGCTGACCCCATCCAGCTTGGAGAGCAGCTCATCATTCAGGCGACCGTCCAGAACTTCGGACCGGACGACGCGCCCAACGCGGGCGTCGCCTACCAGCTCTTCGGCAACGTCGTTGCCGCGGCGGCCCAGCCAGGCGGCTGCACTGTGACCGCCGCGCCGGCGGTGGCCGATGCGGAGGTCGTGTGCAAGATCGCGAACATCACCGGCCCCGGGGTGTCCGCCGTGCCCTCGGCCATCTTCGAGCCGCTGGAAACCGGGACGTTTGCGATATGGCTGGACCCGGTCTCGGACGCCGCCGACCCGAACACGGCGAATAACAGGCTGACGGATTCCATCACGGTGACCGGCCCGCAGGCCGATCTCAGCATCGACCTGTTCACGGACAACGCCGACCCCGTGACGCCGGGCAGCGTGGTCACGTACAATGTGAACGTCGGCGTGAGCGGCGCGTCCGCTCGGGTCGATGGCGCGGTCCTCAGAATCCTGTTCACGGGCGATGCGGTGCTGTTTTCATCCACAGCGTCCTGCACGGAGATCGCCGGCGGCATCGCCTGCCCGCTGGGGTCCATGACCACGGGCAGAGCGGTGAACGTGGACATGACGCTGCCGACGCCAAGCCAAACGGTGACGGCGGAGGCGACGGTCGTCGTTCCCGCGGGGCTGACCGATCCCGACCTGTCCAACAACACGCGAATCGAGACCACCACCGTGACCGTCGGCGGGTCGGTCGCGATCAGCGTGGGCGATGTGATCGAGGACCTGTTGCCGGCATTCCCCCTCGTCGACACCTACGAGTTCAGCGGCACGGCAGGCCAGCTGGCCCGTATCCACCTGTCCCTGCTGGATGGCTCGAGCGGCACCGCGCAGCTGATCCTCTTTTCTCCAGGCGACTCGATATTCCCGGTGGGCCTGGAGGGCAGAGCCACTGACAATTCGAGCGCCAACCACGTCGTCGAGCTTCCGGCTTCCGGCACCTACCGGCTGGTGGTCGACCCCAACGGCACCGGGCCGTACCGCGTCGGACTGGGCACCGGCGAGGGCCGGCTAGACACCGCGTTCGGGCCCACCGGGCAGGGCTTCGTGAAAGGGCCCGCGGCTTCGAGCCCCGCCAACCCCTTCCTGCAGATGCAGGTCGTCGGCGACGACGTCGTCATCGTCGGTGAGACGGTCCTGACCCGCTACGACGCGAACGGTAACCCGGCTGCCGGGTTCGGGAGCTCGGGAGTGGTCGACCTGACCACGGCACTGGGCTCCGTCAGGGGGCAGGCCGTCAGAGTCCAGCCGGACGGCAAGATCGTGGTCGCGGCCTCCAGCTTCACGTTTCCGTATCCGTGGGTGATCGCGCGGTTCGACGCCAGCGGTGCGCTGGATCCGACGTTCGATTCCGACGGAATCGTCCAGGTACAGCTCGGCACTCGTTCGAGCTCCAGGCCCCTGGGCATCGGCTTCGTCCAGGACGGCCCGGACCTGGACATCATCGTCGGCGGCAACGCCGGAGATTTCGGGCAGCCGGTCGGCATAGCGCGACTGAACCCCGACGGCAGCCTGGACGCCGGATTCGGAATCGGCGGAACCGTGTTCGAGAGCGGCGGCATCAGCCCGCTCAAGGTCGACGTCCAGCCGGATGGAGGGATCCTGCTTGCTTCGTTGAACAGCATCCTGCGCTACACATCGGCCGGAGCGCTCGACGCGGGGTTCGCAGTCGCAGGGCGGCTCGACGTGGCCAACCGGATAGAGGGGCTGAGGACCCTGCCCGGAGGCGACATCCTGGTGCTCGGCGAGTCGAGCGGCGACGCGTACGTGATGCGCCTCAACCCGAACGGCACGCAGGACGGAGCGTTCGCCGGAGGCGGGTTCGCCGCGTACGACTTCGGTCAGCCCGACCGCTTCATCGGCGCGGCGCAAGACGCTTCGGGTGACCTGCTGGTGGTCGGACGCCAGCAGACGCCTGGCTTCGACTTCGAGTTCCTCGTGGTGAAGATGTCTTCGGCCGGCGTGCTCGACCCCAACTTCGGGCACGGCGGATACCTGCTTCAGCAGGAGGTCGATGAGGCGCGCGCGGTCGGCTTCGACACCCTGGGCCGCATCCTGGTCGGCGGACAGAGACTGGGCAGCGTCAAGAGTCTCGAGCTGACGCGTCACCTGCCGAACTAGGGAGGAGGCACAGACTTGAGGCACCACGAAGGCCCCGGACTCAGTCGAGCGAGCCCGGGGCCTTCGAACGCCCAAGAATGGGAGCGGGGCGATGATGCGGCGCATTTCGGGATTGATCATGGCGCCCCGCCTTCCTCATCGCCGGGCCGCTCTGCGTTCGCCCGAAGAGCCTCGATGGCCGCGTCCAGGTCTTCCCTCGTCAGTAGCTCTCCGGCCCGCACCACGGCGCGCACGCGTCGGGTCGCGGAGATGTGCTCCAGCGGGCTCGCCTCCAGCAGCACCAGATCCGCTGCGTAACCCGCGCGCACTGCTCCGAGCGAATCGGCAGCGCCCAGGAACCGCGCCGGCACGGTGGTAGCCGTCGCGAGCGCCGCGGCCGGCGTCAGGCCCGCTTCCACAAGCCACGCGAGTTCGTCGTGCAGACTCGCTCCCGGGACGATGAAGGGATTGCCGGTGTCGGACCCGGCGAGCAGCGGGACGCCGGCGTCGTGCAGTCGGCCGACCAGCCGGACCTCGTCGCGGAAGACCCCGCCCCTCCACGCGAAGTAGTCCGCCGGCCGCTCGCGCTGCATGCCGGCCAGCGCCTCCCACTCGCGAGTCACCACATCAGGCAGCAACGCGAGGTCGGGGGGCGCGTCCGCGTCCTCGACGTATCCCCGGACCGATTTGGCTCTGAGCACGACCAGGGTCGGGGTCTGGTAAGTGCCGGCGGCACCGAACGCGCCGATGACGGGATCGCAGTCGCCCGGCTCGGCCGGTTCGCACAGCGGTGGGTCGATCTCGTCGCGCAGGTGCTCGATGCTGACCTGTCCCGCCTGGGCGGCCTCAATCGGTGTCACTTCGCCGGGCACGTGGCCGGCGACCGGCAGGCCGCGCGCGGCCGCGGCCTCGAGCACCGCGAAATAGGCCTCGCGCGGGAGCATCGTGTAGACCTTCACGAAATCCGCGCCCGCCGCGGCCAACTCATCGACCGCCCGGGCCGCTTCTTCGGGCGTTTCTACGGCCAGGGAGATCGAGGGGTCGATCGGCTGCGGGCCGTCGAGCACCGGGCCGGAGGCGACGACCCGAGGCCGGAACGGGTCGGGCGATGCCTCGGCCGTGCGCAGCCTGTGCAGCTCTTCCATGGTACCGCCCATGTCGCGGATGCCGGTGATCCCGTGCGCCACAAAGAGCGGCAGGAAGGCGTCGGCCACGTCCGGTCGCCACAGGGCGTGAGTGTGCATGTCCCAGAGGCCCGGGATCACGTAGAGGCCCGCGCCGTCCAGGACCCGCGTGGTCTCCGAGAAGCCGCTTTCCCCGGCGCGCTCGACGCGGAGGATTCGGTCACCGCCGATCAGGACGGTCATGTCGTGCGCGACCGAGGCCGTCTCCACGTCGATCACGTCGACGCCTACCAGAGCCAGATCCGGGGCCGGGCTCGCGTCGGCGCACGCGGCCAGCAGGAGCAACGCGATCGCCGCCCTCATCGTATTGCCCGACCGGTCATCCCTTGAGTATCTCCCGCGCCGCGTTGAAGCCGGGAACCCCCGTCACCCCACCGCCCGGGTGCGTGCCCGCACCGCACAGGTACAGGCCCGCGATCGGCGCGCGGTACCGGGACGCGCCGGGCACGGGGCGCATGAAGAGCAGTTGGTCCAGCGTCATTTCGCCGTGATTGACATTCCCCTCGGACAACCCGAAGGTTCGCTCCATGTCCAGCGGCGTCATGACGTGCCGCGCCTCAACCAGCGAGCTCAGGCCGGGTGCGTACTCCTCGAGGGTTGCCAGGGCGAGGTCGCCCAGCCGCGCGCGCGCCGTGTCGTCCCACGCGCCTTCACGCAGGTGGTAGGGGGCGTACTGGAGGACGACGGACATGAGGTGCTTGCCCGCCGGCGCGACCGTGGGATCGGCGAGCGACGGAATCGAGACCTCCAGGCACGGCCGAGCCGAAACGCGGCCGTACTTCGCGGCGTCGAACGCGCGCTCCACGTATTCCAGGCTCGGGCCGATGGAGATCACGCCGTTCAGGTGCGGCCCTTCTCCGGGCAGGCAAGTGAAGTTCGGCAGCCCGCCCAGCGCGAAGTGCGCCTTCGCGCACACCCCTCGGTAACGAATGTTGCTCACCTTGCGCGCGAACTCCGTCCCCATTTCGCTGGGCTCCATGAGGTCGAAGAACGTGCGCCGCGGATCGAGGCTCGAGACGATTCGCGCGGCGCGGATCTCCGCGCGGTCGACGAGCGCGCCCACCGCTCGGCCGCCCTCCACGACGATGCGCTCGACCGCCGCGCCGGTCCGCACCTCGGCCCCGGCCTCGGTGCACGCCGCCACCAGCGCCTCGCTCAGCCGCCCGATGCCGCCGCGCACGCGCCTCATCGGACGGATGACCCCTGGCTGGGCGCCAACGTGGTGGTGCAGCAGCGTATAGACGGTCCCCGCCCCCATCGGCCCCTGGCACAGCCCAGCCACGGCGGACGCGGCCAGGGCGCCCTTCACCACGTCGCTCTCGAACCAGTCCCCCAGCAGTTCGTAGACCGACATCGGCAGAACGCGCATGACCTCGACCATGTCCTTCTTGCCGAGCCGGCGCAGCTTCAGCCCGAGCCTGGCGGAGGCGACGAGGTCGCCGATGTCGCCACCGGTCACGTCGGGGGGCGTGGTGGTCCAGGCAGCCTGGAGGAAGCCGGCGGCCTTGCCGATCAACTCGGTGAAAGGGACCCACGCGTCGGCGTCCGCGGGGGAGATCGGCCGGATCGCCTCGGAGGTCCTGCGCGCGTCGCGCCAGAGCGTGAGCGGAGTGCCCTCCAAGACCGGAACGAAGACCGTCGGGTCGGCGTCGAGCAGCTCGAGTCCGTGGCGAGCCAAGTCCAGGTCGTCGACCACACGTGCGCTCAACCCGCCGACCCGGTGCGCCCCGGTGTCGACCCGAAAGCCCGGGAACACCTCTTCGGTCGCGGCGGCCCCTCCCACCACCTCTCGGCGCTCCAACACCAGCACGCTCCTGCCCGCGCGTGCCAGGTAGGCGGCGGCTACGAGTCCGTTGTGCCCCGCGCCTATCACGATCGTGTCGTAGGAGCCGCTCATCGGGGCCTGTCCCGGAGGATCTTGAGCGCGGCCAGCCGCCCGGACGCGCCCGTGACGCCGCCCCCGGGGTGGGTCCCCGAGCCGGCCTGGTAGTAGTTGCGCAGCGGCGTCGTGAAGTCGGCGTATCCGGCCGTGGGCCGCAGGCAGAAGAGCTGGTGCAGGGAGAGCTCGCCGTGGAAGATGTTGCCGCTGGTGAGGCCCATCTCCCGGTCGATGTCCCAGGGCGTCATCACCTGACGGTGCAGGATTGCGCCCGGAAGGTTCGGCGCGTACCGGGCGAGCGTGTCGATCACGGCGTCGCCGAACGCCTCCCGCTTCGTCTCGTCCCAGCCGCCGCGCAGATCCGACGGCGCGTACTGCACGAAGATCGACATGACGTGCTTGCCGGGAGGCGCCATGCCCGCGTCGATCATCGACGGGATGATGATGTCCATGTACGGACGACTGGAGAAGTCACCGTACTTCGCCTCGTCGTACGCCCGCTCCAGGTAGTCGATGCTGGGGCTGATGGAGATCGCGCCCTTGTGCAGCGGGCCCACCCCGGGCTTGCTCGTGAAGTTCGGCAGCTCGCCGAGCGACAGGTTCACCTTGCCCGACGAGCCGCGGATCTTGAAGCGCTCGATGTCGCCCACGAAGTCGGCGGGCAGGTGCTTGGCGTCGACCAGGCCGAGGAACGTGCGCTTGGGATCGAGCGCGGAGACCACGACCGGGGCCGAGTACTCCCTGCCGTCGTCGAGCACGACGCCCGTGGCCCTGCCGCCCTTCACCGTGACGTGAGCGACGCCGGCCTCGGTCAGGATCTCGGCGCCGTGCGAGCGCGCCGCGCTCGCGATCGACTCGCTGACGGTGCCCGTGCCGCCCTTGGCGAACCCCCAGGCGCGCATGGCCCCGTCGATCTCGCCCATGTAGTGGTGGAGCAGCACGTATGCGGTGCCGGGGGAACGCGGGCCGAGGAACGTGCCGATGATGCCGCTCGACGCCATCGTCGCCTTGAGAGCCTCGGTCTCGAACCACTCGTCCAGGTAGTCGGCCGAGCTCATGGTCATGAGCTTGTGCAGCGCGTGGAACTGCTCGTGGCCGAGTCCACGGAAGTGCCTGCCGAGCTTGAGGAAGCCCATCAGGTCCCCGGGGCTCAGCGAGGTGGGATCGGGAGGGATCGTGGCCAGGATCGGCTTGACGGCCACCGCGAGCTGATACATCAGCTTGCCGAAGTCGTCGTACGCGTCGGCGTCCCGCGGCGAGTGCCTGTAGATCTCCCGCCGGGTGTGATCGTGATCGCCCCAGCGCACCAGGTAGTCGTCGTTCGGGAGCGGCGTGAACGTGCTCTCCAGCGGCAGGATCCGGAGTCCGTGCTTGGGCAGCTCCAGGTCGCGGATGATCTCGGGCCGCAGCAGGCTCACCACGTAGGAGAGCACCGAGTACTTGAAGCCCGGATTGACCTCCTCGGTGACCGCGGCGCCGCCGAGCACGTGCCTCTTCTCCAGGACCAGGACCGACTTGCCGGCGCGCGCGAGGTAGGCCGCGGCGACCAGCCCGTTGTGTCCGCCGCCGACGACGATCGCGTCGTACGAGGCCGCGCTCACCCGGGCATCGCCGGCGTGCTGCGCTTTCGCTCCGGATCGAAGAAGGGCGTCTCGACCACCCGCGCCGCGGCCCTCTGGCGATGGTGCTCGACGGTGACTTCGATGCGCAGGTCGGTCCCGATCCCGGCGTGTCCGGACTGGAGGTGCGCGAGCGCGATGGACTTCTTGAGCAGCGGAGACCAGCACCCGCTCGTGGCGTAGCCGACCTGCGTCGTGCCGCTGTATACGGGTACGCTCGAACGCCAGCCCTGCGCGGGGAGTTGAGGCGGCAGCCCGACCTCGCCGTACAGCGCCTCGAGAGAATCCCAGCTCACTTCGAGACCGCGGAATTGCCACTCGGGCCCGCGCTGTTTCTCGGCGATCAGAGCGTCGCGCCCCAGGAACGAGTCCTTGCCGAGATCGACCGTCCAGCCCAGCCCCAACTCGAACGGCGAGGATTTCTGGTCCTCGATGAGTGCCCGGTGCGCGGGCACGTAGTCCACGCCGATCAGCACCAGGCCCGCCTCCACCCTGGCGAGGTCGAGCGCGAGCATGCCCGCGGGCAGGATACGATGTCGGTCCCCGGTCTCCATCAGACCATCCCAGAGCGCCTCCGCACGCGCGGGCTCCGCCCAGATCTCATAGCCGAGGTCGCCGGTGTAGCCGGTGCGCGTTATCTCGACCGGCACGCCCCCGATCTCGCCCTTCGTGAGCCGGAAGTAGCGCAGGTCGTCGGCGACCCCGCCGGCCGCGTCGTGCAGGATCCGGCGGGCGTTGGGCCCCTGGAGCGCCAGCGCGGCCAGGTCGTCGGAGGTGTCCCGAATGGACACGTCCATGCCGAGCGCGTTGTCCTGAAGCCAGCGCAGGTTCGGCTCGGCCGAGGTGAGCCGGAACGAGTCGTCCCCGAGGCGTGCCAGCGTGCCGTCGTCCATCACCTTGCCGGCGTCGTCGCACCACGGCGTGTAGAGGACCTGATGCGGCTTGCACCTGGTGACATCGCGGGTCACGACGCGGTCCAGGAGTCGCTCCGCGTCCGGTCCCTCGATCCCGTACTTGAACAGGGGAGAGACGTCGATCAGGGCGGCCGAGTTGCGGATCGCCCAGTACTCGCGGTCGTGGCGGAGCTCGTAGGAGCTCGCCGCGAGATAGCCCGACCAGCGGCGCCAATTCTGCGCCTGACTGAGGCGCGCGGTGCGCGCGTGGAAGGGGGTGATCCTCAGCATGGCGCAGTGTACCGGAGGCCTGTATTCTCGGCAAATTGCCGCGCCGATCACGTGGTCAGGTGAACTCCATGTCTACCCGCACAGCCCATGACGCGAAGACCCTCGCCGGCAGGTACTACACGGGCGAGGACGTCTACGAGGCCGAGACCAGGAACGTCTTTTTCCTGCGCTGGATCTACGTGGGGCGGACGAGCGAGCTCGCTGGCCCCGGCAGCTACTTCCTGCGCGAGGTCGAGTCGGAGAGCGTAATCGTGCTGCGGGATGGCGCGGGTGAGCTGCGCGCGCATCACAACGTGTGTCGGCACAGGGGGACGCGCCTGCTCACCGAGCCCGAAGGCCAGCTCTCGAAGTCCATCCAGTGCCCCTACCACGCCTGGACCTACGGGCTCGACGGAGCGCTCGTCGGCGCGCCGTTCATGGACGAGGTCGAGTCGTTCTGCCGGGAGGACTACCCGCTCAAGCCCGTGGCGGTGGCGACCTGGGAGGGCTGCGTCTTCGTCAACCTGGCGCGGGACCCCGCGCCCTTCGAGCGGGCCTTCGCGCCTTTGATCGGCAAGTTCGGCTCGTGGACGATGGACGAGTTGGAGATCGCGCACAGCATCACCTACGAGATCCCCGCCAACTGGAAGCTGATCTTCCAGAACTACTCGGAGTGCTACCACTGTCCGAGCCTCCACCCGGCGCTGAACCGGCTCACCCCTTTCAGGAACGCCTCGAATGACCTGGAGGAAGGGCCGTTCTTAGGCGGCCCCATGCGGATGGCGATCGAGGGCGGCAGCATGACCATGAGCGGACGAACGTGCGCGCCCTCCCTCGGGGACCTGAGCGGCGAGGCGCTCAACCAGGTCCAGTACTACACGATCTACCCGAGCATGCTGCTGAGCCTGCACCCCGACTACGTGCTGATCCACCGGATAGAGCGGCTGGCCACGGACCGGACGCGGGTGGTCTGCGACTGGCTCTTCCACCCCGACGCGATGGCGGCGCCGGACTTCGACCCGAGCGGCGCGGTGGAGTTCTGGAACATGACCAACCAGCAGGACTGGGACGTCAGCGCCCTGTCGCAGCAGGGCATCTCCTCACGCGCCTACACGCCGGGCCCCTATTCGGAGCTGGAAAGCGTGATCGCCGCGTGGGACCGGGAGTACCTTCGCTCGATAAGCGAGGGGTAGGGGCGCAAAAAAACGGGGCGGCCCGCACCGGACCGCCCCGCGTGATTCACGCGTCCGGATGCCGATTACTCGCCTTCTTCGGCGTCCCAACCGAGCGGGATCATGATGTGTGCGTATGGCGTGTCGGGCCACATGATCCAGGGTCCGCCGTTGTAAGGATCGGTGGACAGGTCGTCGAACATGGAATGGTCGGGAACCAGCATCATCAGATGCGGCCCCAGGCCCACGACCCAGTCCTCATCGGAAGTCTTCTCCGTGGCGTACGGATCCGTATTGCTGACCGGAGTGTCGCCCATGAGCATGTACCCGATGCCGACCTTCTCGTAGGTCGGCTCGGTCTTGTTCATGTAGGCGTGCAGGAAGTCGAGCCACGCGTCGTTCACGCACCAAGGGTCGTTGCCTTCCGTGGCCGCGTTGTTCGGCAGGCACGTCCAGCCGTTGGTGCCCTCGCGCAGCGTGTTCATCTCCCAGTCCAGGATCGTCGCGTCGGCGGACAGCGACGCAGGCCCGGCGCTCATGGCGCTCGCGATCTGGTCGTCCTGGGCCATGAGGGCGAGGGGGAACAGCAGCAGCACGGCGATGGTGGCCAGGGCGGATCGAATCATGGGTATCTCCTAAAGCTGGGGTCGGCTCGCTAGGCTCCATAAACCTATCCACCTGACGATTGTGCGGCCAGCCGAGGAGGGGCAGGGGGAGCCGGCTCGCGATGTTCGTTCAGTGCCCCTGAGTCACCGCCGCGAGGCTGTCCAGCTCGGCCATGAACTCAGCCGGGTACGAGACCGCGAACTGAGCTCGGAAGAAGTCTCGAAACCAGTCGTCCTTCAGGAAGAGGGAGAAGTTCGAAGCGTGCTGTAGCCAGGTCTCCTCGCTGATCGCACCCGTCGCCCTCAGCTCGCTCGCTGCGAACACGATCGCCGCCCACTCGCTGGTCCAGTTGATCGCCTGTACCAGCTCGACCTCCGTCAGGCTGTCGGGGGTGGAGAACATGCGGAAGATGGTCTCGGCGAACTGCGGGTTCTCGACGGCCCTGCTAGCGACTTCCTGGTAGGCGGAAGCCAGCGACATCTGCACCGTGGCGTCCAGGTTCTTCTGGTTCTGCCGCAGCTCCACGATCACGAATACCAGGCCGACGAGGATCGCCAGGTTGGCGACCAGGGCGACCGTGCTCGACCAGTCCTTCGGCTGCCGTTCAGCGCCCATTCGGGACCCTCCCGAAGCGTTTTTCGTAAACCGCCGGAGAGGGCGCGAAGCCTACCGCCGCGGTCGCGGCATCCGCGCCTCGAGTTCCTCCGGCAGGTACTTGCCGGCCAGCGTGAGTATGCCACTCGGGCCGGCGTCGATCCACCGCTTCAGGAGGATGTCTTCTCCGCGCGCCTCCTGGGCGAGCCACAGCGCCACGGTGAGCGCGCCCCACTTCTCGGTGAACGGTCCCATCGACAGGCCTTCGAGGAGCGCCTCGGCGTCCTCGTCGGAGGCGTGCTCCAGAGCCGCAAGCCTCTCGACGAAAACGATCTGGAGTCTGTCGAGCGTCTCCCGCGCTCGCGTCGTCAGGTCCCCCCGCGGGGTCACCCAACGCGCGGACAGCGACCTGTAGTTGCCGACTCCCTCTTTGAGGCACTCCCACAGGGCCCGGTCCAGCGGGGTAACCAGGTCGATCGGATGCTCCTTGCGCCATGCCTTGTGCAGGAGGTGGGTGAACTCGTGGGCGAAGAACCTGTCGATGCGGTTGGCGTTCGACGCCTCGGCGGCTCCCCCGTAAAGCTTCGCCAGGCGGCGCACGTCGAAGGCGATTGTAGTGTCCGACGGCGCGAAGCCGTCTTGGCCGCCCACGTTGCCCATGACGACGAGGACCCTCGGCGGGGGCGCGACGGAGCCGAACGGTACGCGCAGGGAATCGACGGCGCTCGACCACGTGCCCTCATGACTGCGAATCAGCGCCACCCAGGCGGCTTCGTCGTCGGTCAGCGGGTGCCGATCTTCCAGCATCGCCGGCAGCTCGGCCTCGGAGTGGAAGACGCCGAGAACGTCCACCCACTCCTCGGTGACCGAGCCGTCACGCTCCACGCCTACGACCAAGGACAGCGTGACATCGGCGGGTGAGGTCGAGTCACGTTGCGCTGCGACGGGCGCGGCCGGAACGGACGCCGCCAGGAATAGCAGCGAGACCGGCAGGGTGGCCATCGCCAGGTGGCCGAGCCGGCTTTCGCGAAAAACAACTCCAGGTTGCTCGTTCATCTCTCTCGATCCCGGGTGTCCGACTGCGTTGAAGCCCTACGATCCCGGTGGCGCTCGACGGGTTGACACGCGTAGCGTCTGCCGGCGCCGCTGTCATATGAATGCGCACCAGGAGTCACTCACGTACCGAACACGGAGCGGAACGAACTCCGAAAGGTCGTCGGACGCATGACACCGACCGAGCTGGAAGCCCAGCTGGAGCGGCTGCATGGAGATAGCTACGGTTGGGCGCTCAACTGCTGCGGCTGGGACCGATCTGAAGCGGAGGACGTGCTCCAGACGGCCTACCTGCGGGTGGTCTCGGGGCAGGCTCGCTTTGGCGGGCGCTCCGCGTTCAAGACCTGGTTGTTCGGCGTCATTCGCCGAACCGCGCTGGAGTCGTACCGGCGGGCGAGGTCGCACCGCCAGAGCGCTCTGCGCCTCGTACGAGATGACGTCCAGACCCCTCCGGAGGATGTGGAGGCGAGGCTGGAGCGGGCAGAGTCGAGCCGCAGGCTTGTGGCCGCTCTGGGGGAAGTTTCAGAGAAGCAGCGAGAGGTGCTGCACCTGGTGTTCTACCAGGACCTCTCCATTGCCGAGGCGGCGCAGGTTATGGGGGTTTCACTGGGATCTGCGCGTACCCACTACGCGAGGGGCAAAGACAGGCTGCGTGCCCTTCTGACGGAGGACGAGACGGGTGGACGACCAGCGACCGGATCGTGATCTCAGGGAGCTCTTCGACGAGCTCCGCACGGAGGACGCGCAGGCGGCGCCCGACTTCCCGACCCTGACGGCCCGGGCCCGGGCTGAAGGTCGGCGAGCGCGGCCCGTGCGGACGAAGCGATTGCTATTGACCGGCGGCCTATTGGCCGCGGCCGCCACCGCGGCCGTGATGCTGGTGGGCCGGGCGCCGATCTCGGATGAGGGGTTCGAGGAGGTTGTGACGGCGTACGCGAGCGATCCGCTCCTGGGGGCATTCCGGTCCCCGACGGACGCGCTCCTCGCCGTACCCGGCGGCGAGATCGTCACGACGATTCCTCGCGTCGGAGACGTGTCGACGGTGTTCGGCGTCTCGGGCCTGACTCGCAGAGTGAATTGACCATGAGGATTTCGGCTATGAAAAGGCTGCGCGGACTACTGTTCGTCGTTGGTGTCGGGTTGGCTCCAGCACCTGCCCTGGGGCAGGAGGCGGAAGATCCGAATCCGCTGGAATCGGTCCTGTACGCGCCCGAGCTGATCATGCAGCATCGGCGCGCCATCGACCTGAACGACGAACAACGGGACGCCATCAGCCGCATGATCCAGGAGTTGCAGGGGCGGGTGATGAGTCTGCAGTGGCAGCTCCTCGACGAGATCGAGACGCTCAAGGAGACGCTCGGAGAGGACCGCATCGACCAGGATCGCGCTCTGGATCAGATGGAGCGCTTGCTGGACACGGAGAAGGAGATCAAGCAGGCGAACCTGGAGTTGCTCATCAGGATCAAGAACGTCTTGACGCCGGCCCAGCAACGGACGCTGGACGGGCTCAGGGCACCGGCTGGCGGCGACCAGCCCTGACCCTGCTATAGAGGCATCGTCAGAGTCCGACCGCCTGCGCGAGATTTGGTCGGAGATCCAACGTGAATCGAGGGACGAAGATGTCGAAATGCGATCGCCTTCCGGCGCTGCTCGTCGCCGCGTTGATGCTAGCGGCGGGTCCGCTCGCGGCCCAGCAATCCACGACCCGCGGCTTCAGTCTGGGGGTCCAGCTCCAGGGCGCATCGCTATCCGTGGAAGACGGGGATGCCGACAACGGTGGCGGCCTGGGCCTCAAGCTCGGATACGGGATCAATCGTATCGTGACCCTGTACGTTGCCCTCGACGGGGCGCAGGTCACGGCAGAGAACGCGCCGAACCTGACGGGCGAGTGGTCTATGGCCCACGTCGACTTTGGAGCCCGCTTCCATTTCGCGAACTCCCTCCGACGCTGGGTGCCCTACCTCGAAGCCGCGATCGGCTCACGGGTGGTGGGCGTGGACGAAGCCCAGGTGGATGGACAGGATGTCCCGGACACCAACTTCAACGGCGCCGCGTTCACCGTGGGCGGCGGTCTGTCCGTGTACGTCAAGCAGTCGTTCGCGCTGGACGCCGGTCTCCGGGTCAGCGGCGGCGAATTCACCGAAGTCGAGGTCGGACAGGTTTCGGTCGGGGGTCTCAACATCGACGCCACGTCGACCCGGCTGGGGGTCGGCGTGGTCTGGTGGCCCTAGTGTACCGTTGCAGAAGTCCCGTAGGCATTCGGCCCGCGCTGCATCCCGCGGATGCGGCGTTGGAACTCCTTGCCGTAGCGACGGCTACGGCGCG
>JBDLIA010000011.1 GCA_039715185.1 Gemmatimonadota bacterium | reverse complement strand
CGCGCCGTAGCCGTCGCTACGGCAAGGAGTTCCAACGCCGCATCCGCGGGATGCAGCGCGGGCCGAATGCCTACGGGACTTCTGCAACGGTACACTAGGCGCCGGCCGCTAGGCCTCGATCGCGTGGGCGCCGTCCGCGTCGACGCGGTGGGAGATCAGGGGGAGCGGCTCCGGCCCCGGCTCCCGGGCGATGGGGATCGACGCCAGCAGCGCCCGCTCCGCTTCCCGCGCTGCGCCGTCGTCGGCCGCGTGCACGATCCCTAGTTCGGCGCCCGCCTCCACCCGGTCCCCGGGGCTCACCAACACCTCGAAGCCGACCGCCGGATCGATGCTCTCCTCCAGCGACCGCGCGCCGGCTCCCAACGCCACGGCCGCCCGGCCGATGGTCAGGGCCCGCACGGCGTGGACCCAGCCCGCGTCAACCGCGAGAACGGGCCGCCGCACCGGCGCGGTGGCGAGCAGGCCAGGGGTCGTCACCACGCGCGGGTCGCCATCCTGCGCCTCCACTATGCGCTCCATGGTGCGGGCGGCGCGGCCGGAGTCGAGCGCTTCCGCGACGTCCGCGCCAGCCAGCGCGGAGTCCTGTCGCAATCCCCCCACGACCAGCATTTCGGCGGCCAGCGCCAGCGTCACCTCGCGCAGGTCGTCGGGTCCGTCGCCGCGCAGCGCGGCCATCGCCTCTTCCACCTCCAGGGCATTGCCGACGGCGCGCCCCAGCGGCCGGTCCATCGCGGTCACGAACGCGGTTACCGCGCACCCGTGCTCGGCGCCGATGGCGATCATGGTCCGGCCCAGCTCTTCGAGCCGCGCCAGATCGGGGATGAAGCCCCCTTCCCCGCGCGTCAGGTTCAGGACGAGCCCCTCGGCCCCCTCCGCGATCTTCTTGCTCATGATGCTCGCGGCGATCAGCGGGATCGACGCCACCGTGGCGGTGGCGTTGCGCAGCGCGTAGAGGCGTCCGTCCAGCGGCGCGAGATCCTGGCTGGGGCCTATCAGCGCGCAGCCGATGGTGGCGAGCTGGGAGCGCATGCGCTCGATCGACAGGTCGGTGCGGAAGCCCGGGATGCTCTCCAGCTTGTCCAACGTGCCGCCGGTGTGGCCGAGCCCCCGGCCGCTCATCATCGGCACCCGCAGGCCGAGGCTGGCGGCGAGCGGCGCGAGGACGAGCGATACCTTGTCGCCGACGCCACCGGTCGAGTGCTTGTCCACCTTGGGCCCGGGGATGTCCGACAGATCGAGAACGGTGCCGGAGTCGAGGGTGGCCTGGACCATGGCGTCCAGCTCTATGCCGCTCAGCCCGTGCACGTAGACGGCCATGAGGAACGCCGCCATCTGGTAGTCGGGCACGCGGTCCTGGGCGTATCGGTCCAGGAACTCCGCCAGCTCCGCGGACGCCAGGTGTTCTCCGTCGCGCTTGCGACGGATGAGCTCGTAGGGCGTCAGGGTCACAGAGGTCGGCGAACCGCCGGGGAGGCGCCGCGCCGAGTTCCACCGCGAGGATGGGTCAGGTCCAGCGACAGCAGCAGCGCCACGCTGGCGCCGAAGGCCAGCCCGAGGGCCAGCCCGGCCAGCAGATTGAACGCTCGAGGCTCTTCTTCGTACCGCATAGCCGCACAGGTTGTGGGGGCCACGGACTCGGCGAGCCGACCTCCTTGCCACGGCTCGCGAGCGTCTGCCATTCTGCACCGTCAACGGCGTGACCGCCACCAGGGCCCGAACCCGAGATTCGAATGACCGAGCGGTCCAGCGGCATGGATGAAGCACTCCAGGGGCACATCCTGCTCGTGGACGATAATCTGGACAACCTGGACATCGTCTCGACGCGGCTGGAGTTCCTGGGCTACCGGGTCGACACCGTCGCCACGGGCGACGGCGCGCTCGCCCAGTTCAGGAAGGACACGCCCGACCTGGTGCTGCTGGACGTGATGCTGCCGGGGATAGACGGCTACGAGGTGGCCCGCCGCATCCGCGCCGACGAACAGGTCCCCTACGTGCCCATCATCCTCGTCACCGCACGCGACTCCACGCGGGACAAAGTGACGGGCCTCGACGCGGGGGCGGATGACTACCTGACCAAGCCGATCAACTTCCCGGAGCTCGAGGCGAGGGTCCGCTCGATGCTGCGGATCAAGAAGCTGCAGGATCAGCTGGAGGCGTCCAACCGGAAGCTGGAGCACCTGAGCATCAGCGACGGGCTGACGGGGCTCTACAATCACCGTCACATCCACGAGGTGCTCGTGCGCGAGTTCGATCGCAGCATGCGCACGCACGAGCCGATATCGGTCGCGATGTTCGACCTGGATCGGTTCAAGTCGGTGAACGACAGGTACGGCCACCAGGCCGGAGATTCCGTCCTCCGGGCCGTGTCCGACATTCTCCGCGAAACGGCGCGCGAGGTCGACGTGCTGGGTCGATACGGGGGCGAGGAGTTCATCGCGGTGCTTCCCGGCACCGAGTTGCACGACGCGGCGGTGTTCGCCGAGCGCGTACGAGCGGCCGTCGCCGGGGCGACGTTCCCCCTCGACGGCCAGCCTTCGATCAGCATGACCATCTCGGGAGGCATCGCGTCCTGGCCGGCGCGCAACGTGACCGACGCCCGCACCCTGATCGAGGCCGCGGACCGCGCGCTCTACGCGGCCAAGGAAGGAGGGCGCGACCGGATCGTGCGCGCGTCCGAGGTGGTCGGACCAGCCCCGCTCGGCGCGTGACGGAGGCATCGGCCGCGCGTATCGCGGCCCTGGTTGGGCGGGCCGACCCAGCCGATCCCGGGGCGCGCGCCGCGGCCCTCCGGAAGGTCCTGAACCAGGCCTCGCGCGAGTACTACCTCGCCGACGCCCCCACCCTGACCGACGCCGAGTACGATCTCCTGTATCGCGAGCTGGCGGACATCGAGGAACGGCACCCCGAGATTCGCACGTCCGACTCGCCCACCGTCCGCGTCGGCGCCGAGCCGGTCTCGGGGCTGACCAAGGTGCGCCACCTGAACCCCATGCTGTCGCTGGCCAACGCGTTCGACGAAGCGGATCTGCTCGCCTGGCAGGAGAGCAACGAACGGATAGCGGCGGAGGCCGGGACCGGCCCCTACGTCGCCGAGATGAAGATCGACGGCGCCGCCGTGGCGCTGCTCTACGAGGACGGCGAGTTGGTGCGCGGGGCGACCCGCGGCAACGGACGCACCGGCGAGGACGTGACCCACAACCTGCGCACCGTCCGCGACGTGCCGCTCGAGCTGGCCAACCTTCCCTCTTCGCTGCCCAGGCGCTTCGAGGTGCGCGGCGAGGTCTACATTCCGACGGCCGAGTTCGACGCGCTGAACGCCTACCGGGAAGAGCGCGGGGAGCCGGTGCTGGCGAACCCCCGCAACGCGGCCGCGGGAAGCCTGCGCCAGTTGGACCCGCGCCTCACCGCCGGGCGACCGCTCCGTTTCTACAGCTTTCAGCTGGCGCCGGACCCGGCCGAAACGGAGGCTCCGCCGCGCGCGAGCCAGTGGGAGACGCTGGAGCTGCTCGTGTCCCTGGGGTTCCCGGTCAATCCGGATCGTCGGCGCTGCAAGACGCTGGCGGCGGCGCTGTCGTTCGCGCGCGACGTCGAGGAGCGCCGAGGCGAGCTCGGCTACGGCGTGGACGGCGTCGTCATCAAGCTGGACGAGCGCGCCCTGTGGGAGGAAGTGGGCGTCCGTGGCGAGCGCGAGCCGCGCTGGGCCATTGCCTACAAGTTCGCGCCGGAGACGGCGGTCACCCGGCTGGAGAAGATCGACATAAACGTCGGCCGCACGGGCACGCTCAACCCCTTTGCCCGTCTGGCCCCGGTGCAGGTGGGTGGAGTGACGGTCAAGCTCGCCACGCTGCACAATTTCGACGAGATAGCCCGCAAGGACTTCCGCGCAGGGGACTTCGTCGTGATCAAGCGGGCCGGGGAGGTCATCCCGCAGGTGGTCGAGGCGCTCGTCGACCGCCGCTCGGGCAAGGAAGAGCCGTTCGTAATCCCGGACAGGTGTCCGTTCTGCGACACGCCGGTCGAGGCCCCCGAAGACGAGGTGGCCGTGTACTGCCCCAACGTCGCCTGCCCCGAGCGCATCTTCTGGACCCTCGTGCACTACGGGTCGCGCGGCGCGCTGGACATCCGCGGCCTGGGGGAGAGGACCGTGCGCCAATTGCTGGCGGAGCGGCTCGTTTCCGATCCGGCCGACCTGTACGCGTTGAGCGCCGCGCAGCTCGCCGGGCTGGAGGGGTTCGCCGATGTTTCGGCTCGCAACCTGGTGGACGCCATCGCGGCCAGCAGGGAGCTGCCGCTCAGCCGGCAACTGGTCGCGCTCGGAATCCGCCACGTGGGCACCAGCGCCGCCCGGATCCTCGCGAAGCGGTTCGAGACCGTCGACGCGCTCATGGACGCGGACCGCGAGACGCTGGCAGGCATCTTCGGGATCGGAGACGTCATGGCCGAAGCCATCGTGGACTACTTCGAGCGGCCCGACAATCGAGCGCGGATCGAGCGGCTGCGCGCCTTCGGGGTGAACCTGACCGAGCCCGTCGACCGCTCCGCTCACCGACCCTTCGAAGGCATGACGTTCGTGATCACGGGTACGCTGCCGTCGCTGAGCCGTGCCGAGGCGAAACAATTCGTCGAGGCTCGCGGCGGCCGCGTGAGCGGCAGCGTGTCCGGCAGAACCGATGTCCTGGTGGCGGGCGAGAACGCCGGCTCCAAGCTGGAACGCGCGCGCTCTCTCGGGGTCTCGGAGTGGTCGGAGGAACGGCTGCGCCGCGAAGGCGACGCCGCGACGACGCCAGACGAGAACGGATGAGGAACGAATGAGAGGTCAGACCGCCCGGGAGGTGCGCCTTCCCGTCGAGGGTCTGTCGGCGCTCAGGGCCGCGGTGCGCTCTTCGTGCGACGCGGACGCCGGGGCGCGGGCCTTACAGCGGGCCGGAGTGGCTCTGGGGCGCGCCATCTACGCGGACATGGCGCTCGACGGCGATCCCGCGGACCTGGCGCCGTCGGCGTTCTGGGGGCGCGTGCTGGGTGAGCTGCGGGGACGAGGCTGGGGAGACTTCACGCACCGGACGGTGCACGCGGGGGCCGGCGAGCTCGTCACCGCGGACAGCGCCGAGATCGACGAGGGGGGAAGCCGGCCCGATTGCTTTCTTTCCGCCGGGGTGATCGCGGGCCTGCTGGCCGGCGTCGACGCCGGACCGGTGGCGGTTCTCGAGGTGGCGTGCCGGTCTCAGGGCGACGGCGAGTGCCGCTTCCTGTTCGGCGGCCAGGAGGCCATCGCGGCGGTCCACGCGGCGCTCCTCCAGGGGCGCGCCGCGGAGAGCGCGTTGGGGGCGCTGGGCTGATCGAGACAGCACCTGCGCGCACGGGGCGGATCATGGGGGTGGACTACGGCGAGAGGCGGATCGGGCTCGCGCTCAGCGACCCCACGGCGACCATCGCCTCGCCGCTGCCCACCGTGAAGAGACGCAGGGGCAAGCGCCCCCCCGTCGAGGCCCTGTCCCGGCTGGCCGAGGAGCGCGAGGCCGTCGAGATCGTCGTGGGGCTGCCCCTCGCGCTCGACGGCTCGGAGAGCCCCTGGACGCTGGAGGTGCGGCGCTTCGGCGAGCGCCTCGCGGAGCGTACGGGCCTCCCCGTGTTCTGGATCGACGAGCGTCTTACCTCGGTGGAGGCCGAACGAGCGGTGAGATCGGTGGGGCTGCCCAAGTCGCGCCGTGAGGAAAAGGGACGCGTCGACGCCGCGGCCGCCACGCTCATCCTTCAGCGCCACCTCGACCGGCGCGGACGGGCATGACTTCACGCCGCTTCGCGAGCGTCGGTTGGCGCGCCTTGCTGGCGACCGCCGTGTTCACCGCGACGCTGGCGGGCTGCTCGGGCGCAGGCACCGGAGAGCCGCAAAGAGTCTACATTCCGCCCGGCTCGCCGTTCGCCGCGGTCGTCGACTCGCTGGAGGCCCACGGGCTGGTCCGCTCGCCGAGGCTGCTGCGCGTCTACGCCCGCTTCGGCGACGCCGCGGCGCGCGTCCGTCCGGGCACCTACGAGTTCCGGACCGGGACGGGGTGGGACTCGGTGTTCGCCAAGCTCACCACCGGCGACATCGTGCTGACCAGCTTCGTCATTCCGGAGGGCTGGGACCTCGCCCGAATCGCCGAGATCCTGTCCAACTTCGGACCCACGCCGGTCGATTCCGTGCTCGCGCTCCTGACGGAGGCGGGAGCGGCCGAACGGTGGGCCGTGCCGGGCCCCACGCTGGAGGGGTACGTCTACCCCGCGACCTATCTCGTCCCGGTGGAGTCGGGCCCCGAGGACGCGCTCGCGGTGGCCATCGACCGCTACCGTCGAGTCTGGACGCCGGCGCGAGACACCGCGGCGCTGGCCGCCGGGTTTGACCGGCGGGAGGTGACCACGCTCGCGTCGATCGTCGAGCGAGAAGCCAGGCGGCGGAGCGAGCTCGGGACGATCGCCGCGGTTTACCGGAATCGTCTGCGCATCGGCATGGCCCTGCAGGCGGACCCCACCGTGCAGTACGCACTGGGCGGCCCCTGGCGCGAGCGGCTTCTGAACGCGCACATCGACTCGGTCGCGGACAGCCCCTACAACACCTACGCGCACCCGGGCCTGCCCCCGGGCCCGATCGGATCGCCCAGCGAGGAGGCGATCGACGCCTCGCTCAACCCAGCCGACGTCCCGTTCCTCTACTTCGTCGCCCGCCCCGACGGATCGCACGTCTTCACGCGCACCCTCGCCGAGCACAATCGGGCGATCAGGCAGATTCGACGCGACCGCAGGGCCGGGGGACCGCCGGCCCCGTGACGGCGGACCTCCGCCTGATCGTCGTCACCGACGACGAGCTCGCCGCCCCCCGATCGACCGAACAAGTGGTGGCGGCGTGTCTCGAGGCCGGGGCGCCCGCGGTGCAACTCAGGGACAAGCGATCCGACGATGGCGCCTTGCTCGGGCGGGCCCGCGGACTGCGGGCGCTTTGCGCCAGGCACGGCGCACTCTTCTTCGTGAACGACCGAGCCGACATCGCGCTGGCGTGCGGCGCGGACGGCGTGCACCTGGGCCCCGACGACGTGCCTCCTGACGCGGTTCGCCGCGTGGTGCCGGACGGGTTCCTCATAGGCTGGTCGACGGATTCCGCGCGCGCCGCGGCGGGTGCCGCGCGGCTGGGAGTCGACTACATCGGCTGCGGAGCGGTGTTCGGGACGAGTAGCAAAGTAGAGGCGGCCGGGGAGCGGATCGGTCCGGACGGGCTGGCCCGCGTCGTGGCCGCGAGCACGGTGCCAGTCGTGGCGATAGGAGGGATCACGCCGGCCAACGCGGGGCTGGCGCTCGCCGCGGGGGTGGTGGGCGTCGCGGCGGTGAGCGCGCTCATGTCAGCCCCGGACCCGGGCGCCGTCGTGCGTGCGCTGCTGACCCACTAGGCCGATCCGGACACGCCGATGTCCAGCTCGTGCTTGGCCAGCAGTCGATGGACGGTGCGGCGTGACAGCCCAGCCGTTCGGGCCGCTGCGGAGACGTTGCCACCGTGCTCGTCGAGGAGCCTGCGCAGGTACAGCCTCTCGAAGCGATCTACCACTCCCTCCTTGGCGACGTGGTAGGGTGCGAGCGGGCCGCTGGGCGCCTCCGCGCCCTCGGCCGGCCCGCTGCGCTCCGCCCTGATCTCCGGCGGTAGCGCCAGGGCATCGATCGAGGCGTCGTCCACCGCCAGAGACACCACTCGCTCGATGGCGTTCTGGAGTTCGCGCACGTTGCCCGGCCAGCGGTAAGCCCGCAGGGCCTCGATGGCATCGCCCGTCAGCGTCAGCCGACGGCCGTACCGGGCGCAGAATCGCTCCAGAAAGTGTGCCGCGAGAAGCTCTACGTCATCCCGCCGGTCGCGCAGCGCCGGCACCCGAATGGGCACCACGTTCAGGCGAAAGTACAGGTCGTCCCTGAGGAGCCCGTCCCGCACCGCCTGTTCGGGGTCGCGGTTCGTGGCGGCCAGCACTCGAATGTCCAGCTCCACCTCGTCGCGACCGCCCACCGGGCGCACGCGTCGTTCCTGCAATGCGCGTAACATCTTGGCCTGGAGGTCGTTCCCCATCTCACAGATCTCATCCAGGAAGAACGTGCCGCCGGCCGCCGATTCCATGAGGCCCACGCGCGCCTCGCGGGCGCCGGTGAACGCGCCCTCGACGTGTCCGAACAGCTCCGATTCGAGCAGGTCCGAGGGAACGGCGGCGCAATTCACGGCAACGAACGGGTGCTCGGCCCGCGCGCTGTTCGCGTGCAGCGCCCGCGCGACGAGCTCCTTGCCGGTCCCGCTCTCACCGCTGATCAGCACGCTCGCCTCGGTCGCCGCGACCCGACGCACCCGCTCCATGAGCTCCAGCATGGCAGGCGAGCTCCCCACGGCGCGGTCCGACCCGACCCCTCCATCCAACAGCTGGGCTCGCAGCCGCCTGTTGTCGCGGGCGAGGCGCGCCTGGATGGAAGCCCGCCCCAACAGGATGCGCAGCTGCATCGCCGTGAATGGCTTCGGGATGTAGTCGTAGGCGCCCAGGTCGAGCGCCTCCACGCTGGCGTCGACGGTGGCGAACCCGGTGATCATGATCACCAGCGCGTCCGGAGCCTCGGCGCGAAGGTCTTTGAGGATGTCGAGTCCATTGGCGTCCGGGAGGACGACATCGCACAGCACGATCTCCGGCCGGAACGCTCGCGCCATGCGCCTGCCTTCGTCGGCTCGGTGCGCGATGTGGACTTCGTGACCTTCCGCGCGCGCGATCTGGGCACAACTCCGCGCCAGACCCTCCTCGTCGTCGATGACCAGGATCTTCAACGCATCGGACTTCTGGTCGGAAAGTCGGGTCATGCGCGCTCTCGATCGTGGCGCCGCGGGGTGGCAGGAAGAACCTGCTTCGCCAATCTAGATCGTGTCCGGTGGTGCGCCAAGCGAGAGGGGAGCCCAGAAAGGAGGGGACACGAAGCGAGCCCGCGTCCCCGGAGAGGGGAGCGGGCTCGAAGCGGGCCCGAAAAACGCGGCCCGCCAAAGGGCGCCGGCGACGACGTACTCTCCCACCCGGTGGCCCGGGCAGTACCATCCGCGCAGCGGGGCTTAACGACCGTGTTCGGTATGGGAACGGGTGTGACCCCCGCGCAATAACCGCCGACAAAAATGGCTTGGTCGAATCGCCGATCTCTGCGTTGCTGCTCGTGGGCGCTCGCTGCGGCGTAGCTTTGACTACGCCTCACTCGTCGCCCACTCGCGCGCCTTGACCTCGACGATTCTACACGGCGCCATTTCGCTGCGGATTCTTGACAAGAACGAGCGAACTGTCCGCTTACTCGCCAAGAGGTCCGCGCGCGATGGGGCCGCGTGCGCAAGAAAAAACAAGGGTGAGTGGAGGGGGGCCGCGGCAAGCGGCCGTGTGGCGTTGTTGTGCTACGTGCGGTGCGTGGTCCGCCCCAAATTCGGGGGGGCGGCCAAGCCTCTCGGGCGATTAGTACGGCTCGGCTGAGGCGCTCGCACGCCTTACACCTGCCGCCTATCAACGTCCTAGTCTCGAACGTCCCTTCAGAGGGCTTGCGCCCTGGGAGTGCTAGTCTCGAGGGGGGTTTCCTGCTTAGATGCTTTCAGCGGTTCTCCCGTCCGAACGTGGCTACCCGGCACTGCCCCTGGCGGAACAGCCGGTACACCAGAGGTCCGTCCATCCCGGTCCTCTCGTACTAGGGACGGCTCCTCTCAACACTCCTGCGCCCGCGACGGATACAGACCGAACTGTCTCACGACGTTCTAAACCCAGCTCGCGTACCGCTTTAACGGGCGAACAGCCCGACCCTTGGGACCTTCTCCGGCCCCGGGATGCGATGAGCCGACATCGAGGTGCCAAACCGCCCCGTCGATATGAACTCTCGGGGGCGATAAGCCTGTTATCCCCGGCGTACCTTTTATCCGTTGAGCGATGGCCCTTCCACTCGGAACCACCGGATCACTAAGACCAGCTTTCGCTCCTGCTCGACGTGTCCGTCTCGCAGTCAGGCTCCCTTCTGCCTTTGCACTCTACGCGCGATTGCCGACCGCGCTGAGGGAACCTTCGCGCGCCTCCGTTACTCTTTCGGAGGCGACCGCCCCAGTCAAACTGCCCACCTGCCGGGGTCCCGGGGGAGGATTCACTCCCCTCGGTTAGAATTCCTACGCAACGAGGGTGGTATTTCACCAATGGCTCCCCGCACCCCAGAGGGCACGGTTCACAGCCTCCCACCTATCCTACGCACGTAACGCCGAAATCCAACGGCAGGTTGCAGTAAAGGTGCACGGGGTCTTTTTGTCCTGTCGCGGGGAATCGGTATCCTCACCGATACTCCAATTTCGCCGAGCCCATGGAGGAGACAGCGCCCAAGTCGTTACGCCATTCGTGCAGGTCGGAACTTACCCGACAAGGAATTTCGCTACCTTAGGACCGTTATAGTTACGGCCGCCGTTTACCGGGGCTTCGGTTCAGAGCTTCGCTCCCGAAGGAGCTAACCCCTCCCCTTAACCTTCCGGCACCGGGCAGGCGTCAGTGCCTATACGGCGTCTTGACCGACTTCGCAGGCACCTGTGTTTTTACTAAACAGTCGCTTGGGCCGATTCTCTGCGGCCTCCTTCGGCTCTCGTCCGCTTGGAACAATCACCTAACGGAGGCACCCCTTCTCCCGAAGTTACGGGGTCATTTTGCCGAGTTCCTTCTCCATGGATCACTCGCGCACCTGAGGCTTCTCGCCTCGCCTACCTGTGTCGGTTTGCGGTACGGTCGGGCCGCGCATTCCACTGCGAGGCTTTTCTTGGCGGCATGCTACAGAAACCCTTGGTTCAGCCCGAAGGCATCCTCTTGGCGTCCGGCCTCACGTATAGCAGGGCGGATTTGCCTACCCTGCCACGCTACACCGTTGCATCGGGACTTCCATCGCCCGACGGTCTCCTCGCTTCCGCGTCCCCCCTCAGTGTCAAACACACACGTCCCGGCACGGGAATCTTGACCCGTTTCCCATCGCCTACGCCTTTCGGCCTCGGCTTAGGGGCCGGCTAACCCGGAGCGGACGAACCTGCCTCCGGAACCCTTAGGCTTTCGGTGACGGGGATTCTCACCCCGTTTCTCGCGTACTCATTCCGGCATCTTCACTTCCCAGCGCTCCACCGCTCCTCACAGAACGGCTTCTATGCCCTGGGAACGCTCCCCTACCATGAAAACGTAGTTTCCATCCGTGGCTTCGGTGACGAGCTTAAAAGTCCCGACCATTTTCGGCGCAGGACCACTCGACTGGTGAGCTATTACGCACTCTTTAAAGGAATGGCTGCTTCTAAGCCAACCTCCCAGCTGTCTGAGCAATCCCACATCCTTTCCCACTCAGCTCGTACTCCGGGACCTTAGCCGACGGTCTGGGTTCTTACCCTCTCGCGACTGAACATTATCGCACAGCCCCTGTCTCCCGGGCGAACGTCTAAAGGGCATTCGGAGTTTGCTTGGACTCGGTACCCCCCAAGGGGCCCTCACCCATGCAGTGCTCTACCTCCCTCAGACCACACCCGAGGCCGTACCTCAATACGTTTCGGGGAGAACCAGCTATCTCCGCGCTTGATTGGCCTTTCACCCCTATCCACAACTCATCCGAGCAGTTTTCAACCTACAACGGTTCGGCCCTCCACTGGGCTTTACCCCAGCTTCAGCCTGGCCATGGATAGATCGCTGCGGTTTCGGGTCTACCCCTACGGACTATGTCGCCCTATTCAGACTCGCTTTCGCTACGGCTCCGGACCGTAAGCCCTTAGCCTTGCCCGCAAGGAGTAACTCGCCGGATCATAATGCAAAAGGCACGCAGTCACACACGTGACCGCCGAAGCAGCCACGCACGCTCCTACCGCTTGTAAGCACACGGTTTCAGGTTCTATTTCACTCGCCTCCCGGCGTTCTTTTCACCTTTCCCTCACGGTACTTGTGCACTATCGGTCGCGGACTAGTATTTAGCCTTGGAGGGTGGTCCCCCCAGATTCAGTCAGGACTTCCCGGATCCCGACCTACTCGGGTGCCTTGTTCACTGCGGTTTCGCGCTTCGCCTACAGGGCTCTCACCTCCTTCGGCGGGCCTTTCCAGGCCGCTTCGACTCACGCGTCTCCTACAGCGGGCTACGCCCCAACAAGGTCCCTCAACCCCGGATCCCGTAAGACCCGGTTTGGGCTCTTCCCCTTTCGCTCGCCGCTACTCAGGGAATCTCTGTTGATTTCTCTTCCTCCGGGTACTTAGATGTTTCAGTTCCCCGGGTTGGCTCCCTCCTAAGAGGGTGACGAGGTATAACCCCCGCCGGGTTTCCCCATTCGGACATCTGTGGTTCAACGCCTGCGTGCGGCTCCCCACAGCTTTTCGCAGCTTGCCACGTCCTTCATCGCCTGTCCGCGCCTAGGCATCCCCCGTGTGCTCTTACCTCGCTTGGCCTGCCTCCGTCTCGCCCGGCAACTCGCGCACGATTAGACCCAACGTACGCTCGCGCCGAGACTCAACCGTGCAGACCCTCACACCGTTTCGCCTAACCGCTTACCTCATACCTCTTCCCCTACTCCACTCACCCCTATTGTCAATCAGCTTTGCCGCCGCACAAAACCCTCTCGGATCTCTAGCGGAGCAGGGTAGGATAACGGTCCCGGAAGCGTTGGTCAACGGTGCGAACCGAGCTATCGGGGGTCGGGAGCGCCGCTGCGTCCCGACCCCCGAAACAGGGTCAGGGGCCGCTCGCCTCGTCCAGATCCAGAATGATGAACTCTCGCTCTCTGCGGACCTTCTCGCCGTCGGATTCGATCTCCACCGCGAGCCGGTAGGCGCCGGGGTCGAGTCCGCGTCCGTCCACGGTCCGAAGCACCTGTACGGCGCCACTCTCATCGGGCCGCACAAGGTCTTCGAACTCCAACTTGATTTCGCCCGAGCCGCCCCCGAAGAGCCTCTTGAAAAAGCCTCCGACTCCGCCCTCGAGCGGCCTTACCGAGATGGAGGTACGGATCGGGTCGCCCGTAGCGTCCAGCCCGTACAATTCGTAGAACAGCGTGACCGTGCTGCCCTGTGGATAGCGGCGCGGAGGAACCAGTCCCAGGCTCACCTCGCCCCGCGTCCAGGAATCGCCCGCCTGCCCCAACACGATGTCACTGATCGCCAGGTCGGGACCGCTGAAATCGGGGATCTCGATCGGCCCGCCGTAAGCCCCGCCCACCTTGCCCTGTCCGGTGGTGCGAAGGGTCACCGTATGCGTATAGGACTCCCCGGGCGGCACCGCTATCTCCAACGCGGTCCGCAGGTGCTCGCCCTCCCCCAGGGCTGCCCCGGAAGAGAACGTGCGCGCCGTGTCCGCGCGGAAGAATTCCTCCCGCACCGTGTCCGCGACCGCGAGCACGACCTGCACCGGATACAGGAAGCTGCCCGCTCGCTCCTCGCTCGGAAGCTGGTCTCCTGGCACCGCGAAGGCCACGACGAGATCCGTATCAGCGCCCCGGCCCTTGAACGCGTAGGTGTCGTAGAAGAACGGGATCGGTTCGCCCAGGTCGGTGGCATAGCTGTCCCGCTCCAACCCCTTGAGCGCGTCGCGCCTGGCGTCGCTCTCGAAGCGTATCAGATCCGAGGTCAGGGCGAGCGAGACGCGCTGGACATCGGCTGAGCTCTGCGCGTTGGCGAGCTCGTTGCTCGTCGACCGAAGACGTGTGGCCTGGATGCCCAGCCGGGGGTCGAAATCGCGCCTGTCCTCGAGCGCCTCGATGACGAGGTCCACGTTGCCCGCGTTCACCTGGGTCGCGCGCCCGAGACATGCGCTGATGGGGCCACTCACCATGGAGAACTGCTGCCCGCTCCCGAGCGCTGCGAAGTGGAAGACCAGCCTTCCCCTCGGCCTGCGATAGAGCCAACTCTCGTTGGGGTTCGCGCAGCTGGACGTGCGGATCACGTCGTCGGGCTCGCCGTGCAGCAGGTAGACCGTGCCACGGTCGTCCAGCCCCAGATCCCGCCCTTCGACCAGGACCGTGTCGCCGGATAGCCCGTCGTTACCTATCATCTGGATCCGACGCTTGCCCGCCCGCCTGTACATTTCGCTGGCGAAGGCGATGCGTCGATAGTGCTCGGCGACGCGTTCTTCGGGGTTCGCCCCCGTCTCCGAAGCCCGCTTGCGCCAGAAATTCCTCACCCACTCCGCCCGCTCCGCCTCCGAGCCGCCCCAATTGGCGCGTTCGCTGGGTCGCACGATGGGGCCCAGTTCGGCGTAGTAGAGGTCGGCGCCCTCCGAGCTCGCGTCTTCCAGTCCCGAGTAGTACGCGATGGCTCCCAGGCTGTCCCTGCTCAGCGCGAAGTGGGAGCGGGCTTCGGCCAGGAAGGCGAGCGACCGATCGGCGCCCAGCTCCGCGGCGCGCTGGGCGAAGGAAGCCGCCTCGGGGTCCTCGCGCAGCGCCGCGACTCGCGCACGCCATACCCAGACGTCGGCGTCGGCGTCCGCGTGCTCCGTGGCCGCCGCCAGACCACCGGCCGCCTCCCCCAGCAGGTCGTCCTCTCGCGAGGCTACGGCGAGTTCAGCGAGCGCTATCGCCGCGGGTGGAAAACCGGGGTCGAACTCCAGGGATCGTCGAAACGCCTTCTCTGCCTTCGAGACGTGGTCGCGCCCGAACAGGCCCAGGAAGTCCTCCCACACGGTTACCGCATCGAGGATGCCCAGCGGCGATGGAATCTTCTGATCCCCGTCGTCCAGCAGCGATCTGCCGTGCTGGTAGTAGGCGAGCGCCGAGTCGGGGTCCGTCTCCTGGGCGACTGCGTCCGCGCCCGACACGGCGAGAGCCGCACCCACGAGGGCGCACGCAACGCCCACCAGGGCGAGTCTATGCGAATGCAGTGGTCGTTTTTCCAGCGATTGGGCCGACGCGCAAGTCGGCCCACTGCCGCGCATGAGCGACATATGGGTGTTCCTCCAGCCGTGGCGTGGCGGCGCGTGCTTCTAACCGCCTATGTGGGGCTTGTTCCGGCCCGCGGGACGGCCAGTCGTGCGAGCAACTCCCCGACCTCATCGGCGTCCACGGAGAACGTACCGAGCGGGACATCCCACGGGCCGTGCCAGTCGGAGCCCCCCGACGTCAGCAGCCCTCTGCTGCGCGCCAACCGGACCACACGCCTGGTGGCTTCTCGGGTCTGTCGAGGCCGATACGTTTCGATTCCGTCCAGGCCGACCGACACGTACCCGTCCAGTTCTTCGGGCGACGCCGCCGGGGGTGGGTGTGCCCATATGCTCAGACCCCCCGCGTCGTCGATCCGTTGGATGGCGTCCGCGACGGACACGGCGTCCGCTGGCACGTACGCCGGGGCGTCATCGCCCAGATACCGCGCGAACGCCTCACCGTGGGACTGCACGTAGCCGAGCGCCACGAGCACCCTCGCCAGGTGGGGCCTGGCGAGGGGAGCGCCGGCGGCTTCGCCTTCTACGCGGGCAGGCTCGACCTCCACGCCGAGCCGCCCCAGGGCGGCGATCATCTCCCGCATGCGGTCGGCGCGCATCACGCGGGCCTCGGCGGCGTGCCGCTCCATGACGGGGCTATCGACGTCGATCCCGTAACCCAGGATATGCCGCTCGCCGCCGGTCCCGCTGGCGGAGATCTCGATGGCCGGGACCACGCGCAGACCCGGCGGAGCCGATGCCACGAGCGGCGGCACGCCCGCCACCGTGTCGTGGTCCGCGAGGGCTATGACGTTCAGGTCGCCCTGGAACGCGGCGGCCGCCACGGCCTCCGGGGACAACGCACCGTCCGAGGCCGTGCTGTGGATGTGTAGGTCTATGCGCACGGGCCCGTGCGCGCGCACGCGCGGCTGCTGAACGACGAAGGGGAAGGCGCCATGGCCTTCCCCTCTGCAAATCCCGTGCGGCCCCGCGGACTTCCTACCCGCGGCCGCCGGCCGCACTCACGCGGAGCTCGCTTCCTCCGTCAGGATCGAAACCACGTCGTCGGCCACCTGCAGGAAGCCGCGCGCGATCGTCAGCGTATGCGTCTCCTCGGCCGAGTCGATCCTGAGCTGCCCCTCGCCGAGCAATGCCATGAGCGGCGCGTGCCCGGCGAGGATCCCGATCTCGCCATCCCAGGCGGGCGCGACGACCTGCGTCGCCTCGCCTTCGAACGCCGTGCTCTGAGGTGTTATCACCGACACGCGCAGGGCCATCAGGCGCCCTCCTGCTCCAGGCGCTTGGCCTCCTCGATCACGTCCTCGATGCCGCCCTGCATGTAGAACGCCTGCTCCGGCAGGTGATCGAACTCGCCCGCGACGACGCGCTCGAACGACTCGATCGTATCCTCCAGCTTCACGTACTTGCCGGGGCGTCCGGTGAACTCCTTGGCCACGTTGAAAGGCTGGCTCAGGAACTGCTGGATCCGGCGCGCGCGGTTCACGACGACCTTGTCTTCCTCCGACAACTCGTCCATGCCGAGGATGGCGATGATGTCCTGGAGTTCCTTGTAGCGCTGCAGGATCCGCTGAACCTCGGTGGCCACGGCGTAGTGGCGCTCGCCGATGAACTGCGCGTCCATGATGCGCGAGGTGGAGTCGAGGGGGTCCACCGCTGGGTAGATGCCCAACTCGGAGATCCCGCGCGAAAGCACCGTCGTGGCATCCAGGTGGGCGAACGCGGCCGCGGGCGCGGGGTCCGTCAGGTCGTCGGCGGGCACGTAGATCGCCTGCACCGAGGTGATCGAGCCATCGCGGGTAGAGGTGATGCGCTCCTGCAGCTCGCCCATCTCGGTGCCGAGCGTGGGCTGGTAGCCCACCGCGGACGGCATGCGGCCCAACAGCGCGGACACCTCCGAGCCGGCCTGCGTGAAGCGGAAGATGTTGTCGATGAACAGGAGCACGTCCTGCTTCTCGACGTCGCGGAAGTACTCGGCGATCGTGAGCCCGGACAGACCGACCCTCAGGCGTGCGCCCGGAGGCTCGTTCATCTGCCCGTACACGAGGGCCGTCGAATCGAGCACGCCCGACTCCTTCATCTCGAGCCAGAGGTCGTTGCCTTCACGCGTGCGCTCCCCGACCCCACAGAACACCGATCGTCCGCCGTGCTCCTGGGCGATGTTGTTGATCAGCTCCATGATCACGACGGTCTTGCCCACGCCGGCGCCGCCGAACAGACCGGTCTTGCCGCCCTTCACGTAGGGGGCGATCAGGTCGATGACCTTGATGCCGGTTTCGAAGATTTCCGTCTTGGGCTCGAGCTGGGTGAACTTCGGCGCAGCGCGGTGGATCGGCCATCTGTCGACCGAGGGGTCGATGTCGCCCTGCTCGTCGACCGGCTCGCCCAGGACGTTCAGGATCCGGCCCAGCGCCGACTCGCCGACCGGAACCGCGATGGCGCGTCCCGTGTCGTGCACATCCATGCCCCGGACGACGCCGTCCGTGGACGACATCGACACCGCGCGAACCTGGCGCCGGCCGATGTGCTGCTGCACCTCGGCGACGAGGTCGATGCCGGGCTCGCCGTCTCCGCCCGCCTGCTTCAACTCCAACGCGTTGTAGATGTCGGGCAGCTCCTCGGTGTCGAACTCGACGTCGAGGACGGGCCCGATCACCTGCACGACCCTCCCGGTCTTGTCGGCCATCTCTTTATCCCTGTGTCACGCGGCCGGGCCCGTTGCCCCACCGCAAAAAACACCACCCGTTGGCCGGCGCGCTTCGCCCACGCGCGGGCACTGCGCTTCTATTCCAGCGCTGCCGAGCCGCCCACGATTTCGGCCAGCTCCTGCGTAATCTGCGCCTGCCGCTCCCGGTTGTACTTGCGCTGCAGCGCCTCCAGAATGTCGCCGGCGTTGTCGGTGGCGCTCTTCATGGCGGTGCGGCGCGCGCCCTGCTCGGCGGCGGCCGTCTCCACCAGCGCGCCGTACACCGAGCTGCGCACGTAGAGCGGCAGCACCTCGTTCAGGATCCGGTCCGCCGACGGCGACAGGCTGAAGTTCGCCACCCAGCGGCCGCGTTCTTCCGCGGTCTCCGACGCTGCTTCGGTCTGGACGGGCAGGATGCGCTTGGCGAACGGCGGCGTGGACATCGCGGAACGGAACTGCGCGTAGATGACCCACACCGCGTCCAGCTCGCCGCCCTCGTATGCCCCCATCAGGTCGTCCACCAGGCCGGCCGCGTCCTCCAGGGAGGGCCTGTCGCTGATGTCCGTCCGCTGGGAGGCCATCTCCCAGCCGCGGAAGCGGAAGAAGCTGATGCCCTTCTTGCCCACCACGTGCAGGTCGACCTCGACCCCGTCTCCGCGCAGACGCTCCACCAGCTCACGCGCCTCCCGGATCAGGTTGACGTTGAACGCCCCCGCGAGACCGCGGTTGGAGGTGAGCAACACGACCGCCGCGCGGCGGACCGAATCGGGCTCGCGCAGGAGCGGGTAGCGCTCGCGCAGCTCCGGGTCCAGGAGCCGCCCGATGACGCCCCGCAGGCCTTCCGCGTAGGGCTTGGCCGCTTTGACCCGGTCGCTCGCCCGCTTCAGCTTGGATGTGGCGACCAGCTCCATCGTGCGCGTGATCTGGCGGGTCTTGCCGACCGACCGGATGCGCCGTTTGAGTTCCTGGCCCTTGGCCATCTAGTGTACCGTAACGGAAGTTGGGTGTGCGCCGAAGCGCGCGCAGCACCGGCGAAGCAAGGCGCCGCGACGAAGCGTAGCCATAGCTACGGTGAGGAGCGGCAACGATGCGCTCGCGGGATGCAGCGCGCGCTGAACGCCACCGACACTTCTGTTCCGGTACACTAGCGACCGTTCTCCGTGGTTCGCATCGCTCAGGCCGCCTCGGCTTCCCCGCCCGACTCGAAGCGGTCGTGGAAGGTGGTGATGGCCGCCTTCAGGTCCTCCTCCAGCTCGTCGCCGAGTTTCTTCTCCTCGCGCACCCGCTCGGCGAGTTCACCGCGCTGGGTTCGGACGAACTCCAGGAAGCCGCGCTCCCACGCGCGCACCTTGTCCACGTCCACCTTGTCCAGGTGCCCGTTGGTCACCGCGTAGATGACCATGATCTGATCCTCCACGGCCATCGGCGCGTACTGCGGCTGCTTGAGCACCTCGACGATCCGCTTGCCGCGCTCGAGCTGACGCTGCGTGGTGGCATCCAGCTCGGACCCGAACTGCGCGAAGGCCTCCAGCGCGCGGTACTGCGCGAGGTCCAGCCGCAGGCGACCGGCGACCTGCTTCATGGCCTTCACCTGGGCCGCGCCCCCGACCCTCGAAACGCTCAGGCCGACGTTCACCGCGGGTCGCACGTTCGAGTAGAACAGGTCTGACTCGAGGAAGATCTGGCCGTCGGTGATGGAGATCACGTTGGTGGGGATGTAGGCCGACACGTCGCCGGCCTGCGTCTCCACGATCGGCAGCGCGGTCAGCGACCCGCCGCCCTGCTCGTCGGCCAGCTTGGCCGCCCTCTCGAGCAGACGCGAGTGCAGATAGAAGACATCGCCGGGGAACGCCTCGCGCCCCGGCGGACGGCGCAGCACCAGCGACAGCTGGCGGTACGCCTGCGCCTGCTTCGTCAGATCGTCGTAGATGACCAGCGTGTGCTTGCCCTGCCACATGAAGTGCTCGGCGAGGGCGCAGGCAGCGTACGGGGCGATGTACTGCAGAGGTGCCGGATCGCTCGCGTTGGCCGCGACCACGATGGTGTAGTCCATCGCGCCGCGTTCCCTCAGCGTCTCCACCACGCTCGCGACCTTCCCCGCGCGCTGGCCGATGGCGCAGTAGACGCACACGACGCCCGTGTCGCGCTGGTTGATGATCGCGTCCAGCGCGATCGCCGACTTCCCGGTGCCGCGGTCGCCGATGATCAGCTCGCGCTGACCGCGACCGATGGGGATCATGGAGTCGATCGCCTTGAGGCCGGTCTGGAGCGGCTCGGCGACCGGCTGGCGCTTCACGATTCCCGGAGCCACCACGTCGATCTGCCGGCTGCCGGCCACGGGGTCGATGGGACCCTTGCCGTCGAGCGCCTCGCCGAGCGGGTTCACGACCCTGCCCAGGTAGCCGTCGCCAACCGGGATGTCGAACACCCGCCCCGTGCGACGCGCGGCGTCCCCTTCCTGCAGGGCCGTCCAGTCGCCCATGATCACGGCGCCGATGTTGTCCTCTTCGAGGTTCAGCGCGAGCGCGCTGATCACCTCGCCCGACTCGGACGACGTGATCTCCAGGATTTCGCTCGCCATGGCCTTCGAGAGCCCGTATATACGGGCGACGCCGTCCTTGACCTCCAGGACCTCGCCGACCTCGTCGACCTGAATGTCGTCCTCGTAGCGCTCGATCTCGCGCAACAGGACTTCCTTGATTTCTCCGGCGCGAAGCTGGGCTTCGGTGCTCGCCATCGTCTGGCTCCGTCTCGGTCGTTCCGGCGCTTCCTCAGCGGGAAGCGATTATCGCATCAATTCCGCCGACAGCATCGCCCGCCGCATGGCAATCAGGCGCCGCCGCAGGGTCCCGTCTATCACGCGGTCCTCGTATCGCACCCGGATGCCGCCCAGGATCTTCGGGTCCACCCGGAAGTGCGGGATCAGCAAGCGTCCCAGCCTGCGCGACAGGGTGCTGGAGATTTCCTCCTCCAGCCGCTCGTCCGGCTCACGCGCGAGCGTGATCTCGGCTCGCAGGTGCCCCTTCGTGTCGTCGCGAATGGTCTGATACTCGCGCGCGATCTCGCCCAGCAGGCGCTGCCGGCGCTTGTTCACCACCACGAGCACGAAGTTCACGAGCAGCGGGTGGAACTCGGCGCCGAGCGCGGACCGCAGCACGGACTTCTTATCCGCGACCTCCACCGTGGGCGCCTCGATGAACTGACGCACGCGCGGCTCCTGCCGGATCAGCTCGGCGAGTCGCTGCAGCTCCTCGCCGAAGCGATCCGCGACGCCGTTGCGCTCGCCGATGTCGTGGAGCGCGGAGGCGTAGCTGCGCGCGACGATCGTGCCTTCCACGGCGTGCTACGCGCGCTCGAGGCCGGCACCGGCCTCGGCCAGGAACTCCTCGACCAGCCTTCGGTCGTTGTCCGCATCCATGCGCTCCGACACGAGCTTGGACGCGGCGGCAAGAGCCAGATCGACGGCCTCGCGGCGCACGCTTTCCACCGCCCGTTCGCGCTCACGCTGGATGTCGGCGCGGGCGCCGTCTACCAACTCCTGCTGCTCGGCGCGCGCGCGCTCCAGCAGCTCGGCCCTGAGCTTTTCGGCGTCCTGCTTGCCCTCGGCGATGATGCGCTGCGCCTCGTCCTTCGCCTCGGCCAACTCCGCGCGCTGCCGCTCGAGCAGGGCCGCCGCGTCATCGCGCGCCTGCTTCGCGTCGTCCAGGCTGTTCTGGATGCGCTCCTCGCGCGCCGCGGCGTAGCCCAGGATGGGCGGGAACGCCCACTTGGAGAGGACGAACAACAGACCGAGGAAGATCACCCACGTCCAGAAGGACACGCCGATCTCCAGGTTGAAGATGTTCGGCGTTTGCTCCGCGGCTCCCTCCACGGCGTCATGCGCTTCCTGCAGCAGCAAGAAAATGGCGTTCATCGTCTCTCAGGGTCACTCCCGCCGATCCGGCCAGCGGCGCTCAGGCCCGCCGGCCGGACCACCGGGAGATGTCGTATCGGTCCTCAGGAAATCGGGATCAGCAGCGCGATCACGAGCGCGAACATCGCCGCACCTTCGATCAACACCGCCAGGATCAGCGCGGCCGTCTGGATCTGACCGGCCATCTCCGGCTGCCGCGCCATGGCCTCGGCCATGCTGCCGCCGATGCGGCCGATTCCGAGTCCCGCCCCGATGACGGCGACACCAGCGCCCACGGCCCGACCCAGCATCGCCAGGCCCTGGCCCCCGTCGACCGCAGCGGCGTCCTGAATCACTCCAAGAATGGAGAGCATTGCTCCTCCGTATTTGTGAGCGGGCCCCATTTTCGCCGTCCCTCGCCTCGACGGGAGCGCCCGCTTGCTCCCACGTAGGCGTCGCCGCTACCGGCCGCACGCGGCCCACGGCTCTCCCCGGCCACGCGGCCGGGTACTCGTTCGACGGGCGCGCCGGGACGCTGGCACCCGAAGGCGGAGGCCACGAGGGCGCCCCCGCTCGCCCGGCCTCCCCCGCTAGTGGGGATGCCGAATCAGCCCTATGAACACGGCGCTGAGCATCGCGAAGATGTAGGCCTGGAGGAACGCGACCAGGATCTCCAAGAGCATGATGCCGACCGCCATCGAGATCGGCGCGACCCAGATCAGGTTCAGCGCGAGGCCCGCCGTCACCGCCATCCCCGTGAACGCGAGGACTACCGCGTGGCCGGCGGTCATGTTCGCGTAAAGCCGGATCGCGAGAGCGAAGGGCTTGGTCAGCTTGCCCAGAGCCTCCACGGGGGCCATGACCATCATCAGGATCGCCGTGCCGATCAGCGGCAGGCCGGAGGGCGCAAAGAAGATCGTTTTGGAGTAGCCCACCGGACCCAGCTCGCGCATACCGCCGACTTCGACGACGATGAACGTCAGCGCGGCCAGCGCGGCCGTGACGGAAATGTTTCCCGTGGGGCTAGCCCCCCAGGGCACGAGGCCCAGCAGATTGCCCATCAGGATGAAGAAGAAGACGCCGACCACGTACGGCGCGTAGCGCTCACCGCCCGGGCCGACCCCCTTCATGGCTATCTCGTCGCGGACGAAGAGGACGAACGCCTCGACCACGTTCGCCGCGCCCTTCGGTCCGCGCTCCGACCCGGCGGCGCGCGCGCGCTGGGCGTGCCGGGCGGCCGGGATCAGCATGAGCATGACAAGCGCGGCCGCCAGGATCAGGAAGACCACGTGCTTGGTGATGGAGAAGTCCAGCGTTAGCGGGCCGATGTGGACGGGGTCGAACCGCGGCAGCGGGATCACCCAGGAGCCGATCTCGAGCTCGTGCGAGTCGGCCAGGTGATGGAGAATCATCTCCCCGATGTCGAACTCGCCCTCCTGGGCGGATTTGAGCAGCGGCAAGAACGATCGCATCTAGTGTACCGTAACCGAAGTTTCGATGGCATTCAGCGCACGCTGCATCCCGCGAGCGCATCGTTGCCGCTTCTTACCGTAGCTACGGCTACGCTTCGTCGCGGCGCCTTGCTTCGCGGGCGCTGCGCGCGCTTCGGTGCACACCCAACTTCCGTTACGGTACACTAGGTGACTCTTCCCGTCGGTTCGTTTTTTCGACGCAGCGCCCACGGTTCCAGCAAGGCCAGCGCGAACAGCAGCGCTATGGCCGCCAGTAGGGTCGGGAGGGGCGCAAACGGTCCACCCCTCGTCAGCCAGACGCCCAGCCCTATCACCACCCCGAGCCGCAGCACCATGCCGCCCGCCCACGCCGCCAGAAACTCCGTCGGCCGACCGGCGGCCCACACCAGCGCTCCGAACGCGGCCAACTGCACCGCGAGCGCTAGCGCCCCGGCCAGCAGGAACGCTTCCCAGTGCTCACGCGCCAACGCGCTCCCCAAGCCCACGCCCGCCGCGACGATGACAGCGCTCGCGGCCGCGTAATGCAGCCAGCGCCTCACCCGGCGCCGTCCCCTGGCCCCTCGCCCGGCATCAGTCGACGGATCATATAATAGATCCCCGCGCCTGCTCCAAGGAGCGCGCCCAGGACACTAAAAAGCGGCTCCGTTCCGGCCCAGCGATCCAACGCCCCTCCTCCGAAGAAGAAGAGCGTCGTGCTCGCGGCGATCGTCATGGCGAATCCAAGCGCCTCGGCGCCAGACACCCCGCGCCTTCCCTGCGGATCCGGACTCGTCATGCCGAGTCGACTCCCCGAACGGTGACCGGCTCGTTTGCAGCGCCCTAAGCTACCCGCTTGTGAAATTTTTCGCAAGCGTCCGGAGGACCCTCTGGACGGCCCTTTCACGGGGCCCGGCGCGCACCAGCTAACTCATTGCTGTGTACTGACTTCAATGATTGGCAATGGAAACGGCGGTCGGCCTCCGCGGCTTGACGGGCGGGCCTCACATCGAGCACCTTCTTGCACTTGTCAATGGCTCCAACGGTGGTCGACGAATGCATCGTTTTTTCATCGCGGGCGTGGGCGCGCTGACGCTTTCGTGCGCGGGTGGCACCGACGGCGGCACGCAGAACGGTTCGCCGGCGACCGATGATGGCGCGGCGGCGGCCGAGGCACCCGCCGACCTCGCGACGTCACTGATCGCGCGCGTAGCCGAGCGCGACGTGGCCGTCGTCCTCAGCATCACGAATGCCGGCGGCGAGGCCGTGCGACTCGATTTCAACTCCGGGCAGCGTTTCGATGTCTCAGTTTCCGATGTCGAGGGCGAGGAAGTGTGGCGCTGGTCGGAGGGCCGCTCCTTCATCCAGGCTCTCGGTTCCGAGACGCTGGCTCCGGGAGCGACCCTGAGCTATGAAACGAGCTGGCCCGAACCTGCCGCTGGAAACTACCGAGTGGCGGGTTGGGTTACGGCCAGCAATAGGGACATCCGGCAGGAAGTAGACGTGCGGGTGCCGCTGGACGGAGAGGGACCCCAGGGACCGTAGGCGCACTATTCGGGGTGTGGGGGGCGGTGGTCTCCGTGCCGGAGCCGAGTAGACCGACGCCGCCCGAGCGTTCAACGCGGACACTACGAGACTCGCAGACGGGAGGCGGGTACGACGCCTTCGCGCGTCCCCCCCGTTGCCGCCCAAGGTTGCCCATGGAAGCCAGCGCAGCACCCCGCATAGAAGACGACAAGGACGTCGACCTGCTCGGCAAGCTGGGCGAGTCTCGGCGCTCCCTGGAGCACGAGATCGGGCGGCGAGTCGTCGGTCAGGCGGACATCGTGGAAGGGCTCCTGACCGCCATCCTGGCCGATGGGCACGCGCTGCTCGTCGGGGTGCCGGGGCTGGCGAAGACGTTGCTGGTGTCGACCCTGGCGCAGGCGCTCGACCTGAAGTTCAGCCGCATCCAGTTCACCCCCGACCTGATGCCCGCCGATATCACGGGCACGGAAGTGCTGGAGGAGGACCGCTCCACCGGCAAGCGGGTGTTTCGCTTCATGCAGGGACCGATCTTCGGCAACATCGTGCTGGCGGACGAGATCAACCGGGCACCACCGAAGACGCAGGCGGCGCTTCTGCAGGCCATGCAGGAGCGATCGGTCACCGCCGGCAACGAGACGTTTCGGCTGTCCCCACCGTTCTTCGTGCTGGCGACGCAGAACCCCATCGAGCAGGAGGGCACCTACCCGCTGCCCGAGGCCCAACTGGACAGGTTCATGTTCGAGTTGCGTATCGGCTATCCCACGCGCGAGGAAGAGGAACGCATCGCCATGGAGACCACCGGCGCGCCGGCCGAGCCGATTCATCCCGTTATGACGGGCGCCGAGCTGTGCGATCTCCAGGGCCTCGTGCGGCGCGTCCCCGCGCCTCCGTCGCTGGTGCAGTACGCGGTGCGCCTGGTCCGATCCACCCGCCCGGAAGAGGCCGACACTCCCGAACTGACGCGGAGCCTGGTATCCTGGGGGGCGGGACCGCGCGCATCCCAGTATCTTGTGTTGGGGGCCAAGGCCCGCGCGGCCATGGACGGACGCGGGGTGCCGAACCTGGAGGATGTCCGCGCCGTGGCGCCGTCGGTCCTTCGGCACAGAGTAGTACCGAACTTCGAGGCGGAAGCGGAAGGTCGCGACGCCGAGAGCATCGTCGACGAACTGATCGAACGAAGTCGTTCATGGACGTAGAACTAAGCAGCGACCCTCCTAGACCGGGTCCAGCGCGCCGAACGGATCCCCCGCGCGCGCGCGCCCTCCGCCAATCGTGAACCCCGCCGCGCTGGCCGCGCTGATCGTAGTCGCGGCCGCGGGCGTCGTCGTGTCCGCGCTACTCACGCTCGTCGAGACCGCCATCTTTTCGCTCGGCCCGGCGCGCCTACGGACCCTCGAAGAGGAGGGTTTCCATGACCACGAGCGGTTGATCGGCCTGCGCGAGCGGCCGGTCTACCCGCTCGTACTGCTGCGGTTCGGCACCGCGTCGGCGGACGCGGCGACGGCGGCGTGTCTGGGTGTCGCCGGCTACGCCGGTGCCGGGCCGCTCGGCGCCGCCGCCGGTTTCGTGGTGGCGGCGCTCGCGATCCTGACCCTGGGCAGCCTGTGGCCGGCGCGCTACGCCGCCGGCAGGAACGTGCGCGTGGCACTGGCCGCCGCGCCCTGGCTGGACCGGGCGGCGCGCGTGGCCAGGCCGGCGCTGGCGCCGTTTCGCGCCTTCGTGGAGGGGCTGCCCGAGACGTCGTCGGGTCTCATGGAGGTCGAACCGGAAGACGAGATCCGGCAGTTGGCATCCCTGGGCAGCGACGAGGGCGTCATCGACGACACCGAGCGGCTGCTCCTGGAGCGTGCGTTCCGGCTCGACGAAACGCAGGCGCACGAGGTGATGACGCCGCGCGTGGACGTTTTCGCGTGGCGCGAATCCATGACGCTCGGCGACATCGCGTCGGAGTTGGCGCTCGTGCCTTTTTCCCGCATCCCCGTCTACGGCGAGAGCATAGACGAGGTCACCGGGGTCCTCTACGTGCGCGACGCCTATCAGGCCCTACTCCGCGACCGCAAGGATGTGGCGCTGTCGGACCTGGCGCGCGAGCCGCTGGTGGTGCCGGGGTCGATTCGACTCACGGGTCTCCTGGGCGAGTTCCAGGCCCGCCGCATCCACCTGGCCGTGGTCATGGACGAGTACGGAGGCACGGACGGGATCGTCACCCTCGAAGACATCCTCGAGGAGCTGGTCGGCGAGATAGTGGACGAGACGGACATTGCCGAGGAGCCGATCCTGCGTCTTTCGCGCTCCGAGATAGTGGCCGACGGAGACGTGGACCTGCGCGAGTTGAACCATCGTTTCAACGCGCGGTTCCCGCTGCTCGAGCACAGGTCGCTCAACGGCTACGTGCTGGAGGAGCTGGGACACGTTCCCTCGGTGGGCGAACGCCTGGTCCGGGAGGGCATCGAAATCGAGGTCGTGGAGGCGAGCGAGACGCACGTGATCCGCGCCCGCCTGAGGCGGCAGCAGCCCATGCCCGACCTGGCCGCCGACACGCGCTCCCTGCAGGAGGCGACTCGGCCGGGGCGGTGAGGCCGGGCGCTGGTGATCCCGCCCGGCCCACGGCGGGCCAGGTTCGGGAAGCCGCCGGGCGGCTCGCGCCGCACCTGGCGGCGACCCCGCTACGGCGCTTTCCGGCGCTCTCGGAGTCGCTCGACGCCGACGTCTACCTCAAGCTGGAAAACCGCCAGCCCACCGGATCCTTCAAGATCCGCGGGGCGCTGAACGCGCTGCTGCCGGAGGCCGGCGGGCCGGGTCCGGTGGTCGCCGCCTCGGCTGGGAATCACGCCTTCGCGCTCGCCCACGCCGCGCGCCTGGTCGGCCGCGAGGCCGTGCTGTTCGTGCCCTCCGACGCCCCCGCCGCCAAGATCGCGGGGGTGCGCGAGGCGGGCGGTGAGGTACGGCTGATAGACGGCGGCTACGACGACGCCGAGGACGCGGCGACGCGGTGGGCCGCGTCGGAGCCGGCCGCCGACCTGATCCACGCCTTCGACGACGCGCGCGTGGTGGCAGGACAGGGTACGCTGGGCCTGGAGATCCTGGAGCAGCTCCCCGGGGTCCGGGCCATCGTCGCCCCGGTGGGCGGGGGGGGCCTTCTCGCCGGGCTGCTCACCGCGTGCGACGGCAGGGGGGTCGACGTGGTGGGCGCGCAGGGCGACCGCACGCGGGCGATGCACGACGCCCTGCGGGCCGGCGATCTGGTGGAAACCCCCGTCGTGCCGACGCTGCTGGACGGGCTGGCCGGACGCACGACCCGGCGAGCCCTGGATCGCTTGCTGACTCGCGAGGCGCGCGTGGAGCTGGTGCCCGAAGCGGCGACGGCCGAGGCCATGCGCAGGCTGCACGCGCTGGGAATCAGGGCCGAGGGGTCTGGGGCGGTCGCGCTCGCGGCGCTCGCTACCGGCGCCGTCCGGACCGCCGATCCCGTCGTCGTCATCGTCAGCGGCGGCAACATCGACGACGAAGCGCTCGCCGCGGTTCTTGCGGGAGAGCGGCCTCCGCTTCCAGGCACGGGCGACTGATCATGGCGTTGATACTTCCCTACGGCGGGATTACTCCCCGGATCGACCCGAGCGCCTTCGTGGCGCCCAGCGCGGTGCTGATCGGCGACGTGGAAGTGGGTCCCGAAGCGAGCATCTGGTTCGGCGCCGTGCTGCGCGGCGACCACCCGGACTGCGGTATTCGCGTGCACGCGCGGGCGAGCGTGCAGGACAACTGCGTCCTGCACGTCAGTGAACGCGGCGACACGGTGGTCGGGGAGGGCGCCACCATCGGGCACGGCGCCACCTTCGAAAGCTGCCGGATAGGAGCACGCGCGCTGGTCGGCATGAACGCCGTGATCCTGCACGGCGCCGACATCGGCGAGGGGGCCCTGGTGGCGGCGCTCGCCGTGGTGCCAGAAGGCATGCGCGTCCCGCCGCGCACCCTCGTGGCGGGCGCGCCGGCCAGCGTTCGCAAGGAGCTGGAAGGCGAGTCGGCGGGCTGGGTGGGGCGCAGCGCGGACCACTACGTGGCGCTGTCGCGATCCTATCTGGCGCAGGGCATCGGCGTGGTGGACGTCGCGCCGTGAAGGCGGCGCGGAGCCCCGACGTCGTGGTCGTCGGCGGCGGCGTCATCGGCTGCGCCGTCGCCCGCGCCGTCTCCCTGCGGGGCATGCGCGTGCAGGTGGTGGAACGAGCGATCCCGGGGCGCGAGGCGACGTGGGCGGCAGCCGGGATGCTCGCGCCCCGCTCCGAGGCGACCGAGGCCGGGGCGTCCCTGGACCTGGGACTCAGGTCGCTGGCGAGCTACCCGGAGCTCGCCGCGGCTTTGCTGGAGGAGTCGGGCGTCGATGTAGGCCTCACGCTCGACGGCAAGCTGGACGTCGCGCTGTCCGAGCGGGAGGCCGCCGCGCTCCGAGGGCGCGCGCGGAGCGTGGCGGGGCTGGAGTGGGTGGAGCCGTCAACGCTGCGTCGGCTGGAACCACGGCTGTCCCGCGAGGTCGTCGGCGGCGCCTGGGCAGAGGACGAGGGCTCGGTCGACAGCCGTCGACTGGCGCGCGCGCTGTGGCTCGCCGCGGCGCGGGCCGGCGCGCGCTTCCGGCTGGGGATCGACGCGACCTCGGTGAACCCGGAATCGAAGGGAGCGCTGCGCGTCGAGCTCGCGGACGGAATCACGCTGCGGGCGGCGTTCGTGGTGGTGGCCGCGGGGGCCTGGTCGGGGCGGCTCGGCGGGCTTCCTCGCGCGCTTCCGGTGCGCCCGGTGCGAGGGCAGATGGCGGCGGTCCGGGCGACGGAGGGACCGCGCCACGTGGTGTTCGGCTCGGCTGGATACGCGCTGGCCCGTGGGGGCCTGGTCCTGGCGGGCGCCACCGAGGAGGACGCCGGCTATCGCGACGAGACGACCGCGGCCGGGATCGCCGCGGTCCTGGGAGGGCTGGTTCGGCTGTTCCCCGATCTGGGCGGGGCGGCGGTGGTGGAAACCTGGTCCGGGCTGCGGCCCGGGTCGCCGGACGGCGCCCCGCTGCTCGGTCCGGATCCCGACGTGCCCGGGCTCTGGTACGCGACGGGACACTACCGCAGCGGCATCCTGCTCGCGCCCGAAACGGGACGCGTGTGCGCGGACGGCATCGCGGCGGGCGTGCCCGCGCCGGTGGCTTTCTCGCCCGCCCGGTTCGGCGCCCGGCAGCACCCCCTCGAGGCGGTCGCGCCGCCCGTGTCCGGAGGCCCGACGAGGTGACTCGGAGCCCCGACCCGGCCGACGTTCCCTCCCGCCCGCGTCCGGCGCAGCGACCCGAAGAGGATCCGGCGACCGCCCCGACGTCCGTGTGCGAGCTGTGCGGCGGCCCGGTGCTGGAGCGTCACTGCAAGATACTGTGCCTCAACTGCGGATTTCAGCGCGACTGCTCGGATCCCTGACCGCGCCCGCTCGGGCGCCGGGCTCCGGCTACAGAAACGCGCCTACGTACCATTCGATAACCGCCGGCCCCCACAGCGCCGCCACCGCCGCGCCCAGCGCCAGAAAGATCCCGAACGGCACCAGCTTGCCGGTCTTCATGGAAATGGGGCCGAAGATCAGCGCGCCCAGCAGGGCGCCGAGGAAGACCGTCAGAAAGACGCCCGGCGTGCCCAGGAACGCCCCCACCATGGCCATCATCTTGATATCGCCGCCGCCCATCGCGGGCTTCTTGAACGCCCTCTCCCCGAGCACCGCCATCGCCCACAGGAGACCGAAGCCCACGGCCGCTCCGAGCAGCGCGGTGGTCAGCGGGGTGTCGCCCGGGATCGCCGCGAACCCCAGCCCGATGGCCAGGCCCCCCATGGAGAACTCGTCCGGGATGATGTAGTGGCGCGCGTCGGTCAGGGCGATGCCCAGCAGGATCGTCAGGAACACCGCGATCCGGACCGCTTCCACGGACGGCCCCGACCACGCGACCACGCCTCCCCAGATCCCGGCCACCGCGAGCTCCACCAACGGGTACTGGACGGAAATGGGTTCGGCGCACCCGCGGCAGCGTCCCCGCAACAGAAGCCAGCTCAGCACGGGGAGGTTGTCGTACCACGCGATGGAACGCTCGCAGACCGGGCAACTTGAACGCGGAGACACGACCGACTGGTCGATCGGCCACCGGTGAACGCACACGTTCAGGAACGACCCGAGCGCCGCTCCGAGCGGCGCCGCCACCACCCACGCCCAACCGATCATTCCGGCTCCTCGCCCGCGAGCAGCTCCCAGAGCAGGATCGCCCCCGCGGCCGCTACATTCAGTGAATCGGCCACCGAGCACTGGGGCACGGCGACCTTGGCGTCCGCGGCGGCGGCCATGGTCGGGCCACCGCCGGCGGCTTCGTTGCCGAGCACCAGCAAGGTGGGCCGCAGAGCGTCGCGTCGCAGCGACCGAATCGGCCCGCCCGAGCGGTCCGCGACCAGTATCCGCGCGTTCTCGCGTCGACACCAGGCTACGCAGTCGGCCGAGGGCGCGCGCGGCGTCGGCAGTCGAAACAGAGCCCCGGCCGCCGCGCGCACCACCTTGGGCCCCCACGGGTCCGCCGTGCCCTCGAGCACGATCAGCACCGAGGCGCCCAGGGCCTCCGCGGTGCGCGCCAGGGTGCCGACGTTGCCCGGGTCCTGGACCCCGTCCAGCGCCAACGCCACGTCGCCGGTCGCCAGAGCCAGGCCGTCGAGAGCCACAGCGGGTATCCGGGCCACCGCCAGAATTCCCTGGGGCGTCTCCGTCCGGCTCACGTCCGCGAACGCTTCGTCTTCGACCCGCACCAACGGCGCGCGCCCCTCGAGGGCCTCGGACAGAGCCACCCCTCCCTCGCTGTCCGCAAAAGAGGACGACGACACCACGAACAGGCACTCCAGCGAGGACGCCACCAGGTCGCGCACCACGCGAGGCCCTTCGGCCAGGAACAGCCCCTCGCGCTCCCGTACGCGCCGCCTGTGCAGCGTGTGCAGCAGGCTTCGCTGCTTGCGGGTCAGCATACGGCACCGGTATGGAACACGTCTTGCTCCCCAGGGTCTTCGAGTCTTGACGCACCTGCACACGGGACGAGGACGCCATGCGCGGACTTACCAAGGGAATCAATCGATACGCCGCGATCGGCTCGCTCGCCGTCGCCTCCGCGGGGGCGAGCGCCTGCGCCATCAGCACGCAGCAGGAGCTGGCGCTCGGCCAGCAGTACTCGACCGAGATCAACGAGCAGCTCCCGCTCATCGAAGACGCCGAGATCGTCCGGTACGTCAACCTCCTCGGCGACCGCATCGCGCAGGCCGGTGGACGTAATCTCGACTACACCTTTTACGTGGTGAACGCGGACGTCATCAACGCCTTCGCGATCCCGGGCGGATACATCTACCTGAACAGGGGCCTGATCGAGCGAGCCGACAACCTCTCCGAGCTGGCCGGGGTCATCGGCCACGAGATCGGTCACGTGGAGCTGCGCCACGGCGTCGAACAGATGGAGCGCATGCAACGGGCGCAGCTGGGGGTCGCGCTGGGCAGCATCCTGCTCGGTCCGCCGCAGGGTGCCACGGCCGCCGCGGTCAACGTAGGAGCCGGTCTCTACTTCGCGAAGAACAGCCGGCAGGCCGAGCACGAGGCGGACGCCATAGCCGTGCCCCTGTTGGTCGAATCGGGCATTCACCCGCAAGGACTCACCACGTTCTTCGGAGAGCTGCTCGCCGAGCGCGAGCGGACGCCCGGCGCGCTGGAACAATGGTTCTCCACGCACCCGTTGACCGAGGATCGCATCGCCGCCGCGGAGGCGCGCATCGCGCAGCTCCCCCAGGCCTCGCTCGAAGGCCTGCTGATGCAAACCGACAATTTCCAGCGCATGCAGGAGCGGCTGCGCACGATGCCCGAGCCGCCGCCGGAATTTCGGAGCGAAGACCGGAAGTAGGGCGTGGGGGAAAAGTCCATCGACGCACCACACAGCGCCGGTCCGGCCCCCGCCGCCGCGCCGGCGCGCCCTCCCGTAGCCCTCACCATCGCGGGCAGCGACAGCGGGGGAGGCGCCGGCATCCAGGCCGACCTCAAGACCTTCCACGCGTTCGGAGTGTTCGGCACGTCGGTCCTGACGGCGGTGACCGCGCAGAACACGCTCAGCGTCCGCGCGGTGCACGTCGTCCCCATCGACAACATCCGCCAGCAGCTCCTGGCCGTGGCCGAGGATCTGCCCCCGGCCGCGACCAAGAGCGGCATGCTGGCCACGGCCGAGATAGTCGACACGCTGGCGGAAGGGATGGTCCAGCTGCCGCTGCCGAACTACGTGCTCGATCCGGTCATGGTCGCCACCAGCGGCGACCGCCTCCTGGACCGGGACGCGGAGCAGATACTCGCGACGCGCCTTCTGCCGCTGTGCGCGCTGGTCACACCCAACCTCCCCGAAGCCGCGATCCTCACCGGGCGCGAGGTCCGCGGTGAGGCAGGCATGATTCGGGCGGCCGAGCGTTTGGTGGAGATGGGCGCCGGCGCCGCGCTGGTGAAGGGCGGTCATGGCGGGGGCGAAGAAGTGGTCGACGTGCTCGCGGGCGGCCCCAGCCCGGTGATCTTCCGGCGCCCCCGCATCGCAACCTCCAGCACGCACGGCACCGGCTGCACTCTGTCGGCCGCCATCGCCGCGGGGCTCGCGCACGGGCGCGCGCCGGAGGACGCCGTCGGCGACGCCCTCGACTACGTTACGCGAGCCATCGAAACGGCGCCCGGGCTCGGCGCCGGACACGGTCCGCTCAACCACCTCGTTGCGGGGCCTTCGGCGCCGAGCGACTAGCCGGCGGCATCCGCGTCCGCCCCGTCCACTTCGGCCGATTCCGCGGCGCCACCTTCCAGCCACCAATCGGCGACGCTGACGAGCCGCCCGCGCAGGTCCATCTCTACCCCCCGGAGCCGCTGACTGACGCCCGCGAGATTCGGGAAGTAGTACAGGAAAGTCCAGGGCTGGTCGCGGGCCAGGAGCTCCTGCGCGCGCAGCCAGTGGCCGCGCTCCGCGTCCCGGTCCGTAGCCTGCGCGAGGGCGTCGATGGCCGCGTCCAGGTCCGGGTCGGCGTACCCGGACAGCTGAAGGGGGCCATCCATGCTGCCTGAGTGGAAGAGGTCCCTCAGGTTGGGCCGCATCTCTATCTCGAGCGACAGCATGACCCCGTCGAAGCGTCGCTCGGGGCTGGTGACGTCGCCGATCAGCGTGCCCCCTTCCAGCCCCAGCGGGCGCGCGTCCACGCCGATCGCCGCCAAGTCGGAGCGCACCATCTCGGAAGAAGACCGGAAGTTGGTGTCCTGGCCGGGGAACTTGATCTCGATGCTGAACGGCTCGCCGTCGGCTAGCTCGAGGACGCCGTCCCCATCGCTGTCCGCCAGGCCGGCTTCCTCCAGGAGGGCGCGCGCGCCGGCGGTGTCGAACGGCACGGGCCGGAGGTCGGCGTTGAACGCCCAGTGGCTCGGCGGCACCGTGGATACGGCCACGCTGCCGTGTCCGGCGCGCAGCAGCGTGACGATCTCGCGCCGGTCGATGGCCATGGACAGCGCCCGCCGCACGCGCTGGTCGTCCAGCGGGGGTCGGCGCGCGTTCCAGGCGACGAACGACACCTGCCGGGCGTCGGTCTCCACCGCGCTCAGGCCGCCGCTGAGCTGGGCGAGGTCCGAAACAGGGTAGCCGAAGGCCAGGTCGACGCCGCCCGACACCAGCTCGGCGACCCGAGCGGTGGACTCCGGGATCACGCGATAGACCAGGCGGTCCACGTTGGGGCGACCTCCCAGCGCGACGGGGTAATCCTGGTTCGCCTCCAGCACGACGCGGTCGTTCGCGCTCCAGGACACGAAGCGGAACGGGCCGTTGCCCACGGGATCCCTGTTGAATGCCGCCTGCGCCATGTCGGCCGGCGGCACGTCGGCGAGCAGGTGCACCGGGGCGATGGCGGTAAGCGTCCAGCCGAACAGCGGGTCGGGGCCCGGACGCACGTGGAAACGCACGGTGCGCGTGTCGACGACCTCCACGCTGTCCCAGGCCGCGAAGCGCACCGGGTCCGGGAATCCCGTCTCGGGATCCTTCACAGCGCGGAACGTGAACGCGACGTCCGCCGCCGTGGTGGGCGTGCTGTCGTGCCAGAGGACGTCGTCGCGCAAGGTGAACGTGACGAGCGTATCGCCGGCCAACTCCCAGCTCTCCGCCAGGCCGGGCTCGGGCCGCATGTCCGGACCCATGCGCAGGAGCGGCAAGAAGAGCGCGTCGCGCACGAACTCCTGCGTGGTGGCCTCGACCGCCACCAGCGGGTTCAGGTTTCCCAGGTCGACCGGACCCGCGATCACCGCGGTCCCGCCGATCGCCACCTCATCCTCTCCCGCGTCCGCGTCGCCCACCTCGGCGCACCCGGAGGTCACGACCAAGCCGATCACAACTACCGGCCAACGCCACCCGAAAAGCCCCGTCGTCACCCTGCCCAACCCCGTCCGCGTCCCCATTTCACCCTCGTCGTCAGTGCTCACCCAGCGCGCGGACGAAAGCCCGCGCAAGCTTCTCCAGCCTGCCGGCCGCGGCGCGGCCGACCTCCTGCACCTCGGTGTGATCCAGCTCCGCGCCCGTCAACCCCGCGGCGTGGTTGGTGATCAGCGACATGCCTGCCACGCGCAGCCCCGCCGAGCGCGCCGCGATGACCTCCGGCACCGTGCTCATGCCGACCGCGTCCGCGCCCAGACGCTCCAGCATGCGGACCTCGGCGGGGGTTTCGAAGCTGGGCCCGAGCACAGCGCAATACACGCCCCGTGCCACCGTCTCGCCGACCTCCGCTGCGCAGTCCGAGAATAGCTCCAGCAGGTCGGGATCGTAGGCCCGCGTCATGTCCTGGAAGCGCTCCTCGTCACCGAACACGGGACCGCGCAGCGGATTGGCGGCCATCATGTTGATGTGATCCTCGATCAGCATGAGGCTGCCCGGATCGAGCCCGGGCGCGATGCCGCCGGCGGCGTTGGTGACGAACAGCGTGTCCGCTCCCACCGCCGCCGCCACGCGTACGGGGTGGGCGATCACCGAGGGCTCGTGTCCCTCGTAGAGGTGGTAGCGACCCGCCATCACCAGCGCCGAAACACCCTCCAACTCGCCGAGGAGGAGACGGCCGGCGTGGCCTTGCACCGCCGACGCGGCGAAGCCCGGGATCTCGTCGTACGGGAACGACGCGGTGACGTCGACCGCGTCGGCGAGCCCGCCCAGTCCCGATCCGAGGATGAGGAGAAGCCGCGGACGCTCCGGCAGGTGCTCCTCGAGCATCTGCACCGCGGCCCGCACCGCCGCCTTGGGGGAGACGTCGGTCACAGCACCATCCCGGCGACCGTGGCGGTCAGGAACGCGGCTATCGTCCCGCCTATCATCGCGCGCAGGCCGAGCACCGCCAGGTCGCTCTTGCGCGACGGCGCGATCCCGCCGATGCCGCCGATCTGGATGGCGATCGAGCTGAAGTTCGCGAACCCGGCGAGCGCGTACGTGGCTATCACTATCGAACGCGGCGACAGGTCGGCGCCCGTGGACAGCAGCGTGGACAGGTCCAGGAACGCGAAGAACTCGTTCAGCACGGTCTTGATGCCCATGAGCGAGCCGATCTGCGTGGCGTCCCCCCAGGGCACCCCCATGACCCACGCCAGCGGCGCGAAGATCCAGCCGAGCAGCACCTGCAGCGTGAGCGGCGCGTCGGCCGCGAGGGCGCCCGAAGACTGCAACAACCCCGTGATCCCGAGCACCCCCGCGGCCCAGGCCATGAGCTCGTTCAGCATGAACACCAGCGCCACGAACGCGAGCAGCATCGCGCCCACGTTCGCCGCCAGGCGCAGACCGTCTCCGGCCCCTCGCGCCGCCGCGTCGATGACGTTCGCGTCCGCCGACTCGGCGTGGACCAGCAGCGAGTCCTGGGTCTCCGGGGTGCCGTCCTCGGGCACGATGATCTTGGCCACCACCAGCGCGGCGGGCGCCGACATCACGCTGGCGGCGATGAGGTGGCCCGCGATGTCGGGGAAGAACCCGACCAGCATGCCCACGTAGGCCGCGAGCACCCCGCCCGCGACGGTGGCGAAGCCGGCCGTCATGACGGCGTTCAGCTCCGACATCGTCATCTTCTCGACGAACGGCTTGATCAGCAGCGGCGCCTCCGTCTGTCCCACGAAGATGTTGCCGGCCGCCGACAGCGTCTCCGCCCCGGACGTGCGCATGGTGCGCATCATCACCCACGCCACGCCCCTCACCACCAGCTGCATGACGCCCAGGTGGTAGAGCACCGCCATCAGCGAGGAGAAGAAGATGATCGTGGGCAGGACGTTGAAGGCGAAGAACGCGCCCGCGTTCGCCACCATGCCGGGATCGGCGCTCGGTGGAATGTTGGTGCCGACCACCCCGGTGCCGACCGGGATGTTGTTGTAGACCAGGTTGCCGAAAAGGAAGCGCGCGCCGTCCGCGGTGAAACCGAGCAGCTTGACGACAACGCGGTTGAGGAAGGCGAAGATCGCCTCGCCCGCCGGGGTCTTCAGGATGAAGAGGGCGAAGACGAGTTGTAGTCCGAGGCCCCAGCCCACCACGCGCCAGGGGATGCGCGAGCGGTTGTTCGAGAGGCCCCAGGCGATGAGCAGCAGGACGGCCAGTCCCAGCACCGACTGCAGCCGCTGCAGCGGCGTCGTGGCCAGCTCCGCGCGGGCTTCTCGCGCGGCCTGGCCGATGTCACCAGCGGCCTCCTGGGCGCCCGGTTCCTGCGCGTCCGTCGCCGCCGGCACAGCCGCGACTTCTTGCGCCTGGTAGGCTACCGGAAGAACGGCGCCGGAGTCGGCGGCCGCCGCGCCCGCCGGCGCCAATCCCGTCGCCCAACCCACCACACACAGCGTTCGAAGCACCCGTAAGGTTGCTCTCACGCGCCCCCGCTCCGTCACAGGATCAGTCGCCGGCCGCGCGCCCTGGCCGCGTAGGCCCGGACGCGCGCGCGGCGGCGAGACTCACTCGCCGTATGGAATCCAGATATTCTTGACCTCGGTGGCGCGGCGCAGGAACGCCCTCCCCTCGGCGACGTTGTCGTCGTACCAGTCGCGGCGCGCTCCGTGGCTCACCCACGTGCGCTTCATGTTGTCCGCGGACCGCTCCTCCACGTCGGCGGAGCCCGCCGGAGAGCCGAAATACCAGAGCGCGTCTACGTCGTCGTGGGCGGCCAAAGTGGGAGCCAGCTCGTCGTGCAGGCCCGTGACGATGTTCAGCGCGCCCGCCGGCACATCCGAAGTCTCCAGCACCTGGTAGAGATCCGTCGCCGCGAGCGGCGCTCGTGCGGACGGCACCGCGACCACGGCGTTGCCCACCGCGAGCGGCGGCAGCGCGGTGGACAGGAACCCCAACAGCGGCGCCTCGTCCGGGCACAGCACCCCGAACACCCCAATCGGCTCGGGCATGGCGATAGTCACGTTGCGCATGGGCGTGTGGTGGACGACGCCCTCCCACTTGTCCGCCCAGGCGGCGTAGGTGAACACGCGCCGCACCGACGCCTCTACCTCGCGCGAGGCCTCGGCCTCGGTGGCGCCCAGCGCGCGCAGGCGCTCGGCGAATTCGGCGGCGCGAGCCTGCAGGTTCTCGGCCAGGTAGTAGAGCACCTGTGCGCGCGTGTGGGCCACGCCGCGGCCCCAGTCCACGGCCCGGTGCGCCGCCTCTACCGCGTTGCGGATGTCCTTGCGGTTGCCGCGCGAGACCTGGCCCACGAGCGCGTCGCCGGGCCCGTACACGTCCAGACTGTAGCCCTGGTCGGGGCGCGCCTGCTTGCCGCCGATGTAGAGCTTGGCGGTGCGGTCGATCGGGGGCACGCCGGCCTCCGGGACCGCGGGGGGCTCGCGGTCTGCGTCCGCCTCGGGACCGGCGCCGTTGCCAGCGGCACCGTCTCCGCCGGCCGACCCGGCGCCGCGCGCCGGCGCGCCCTTGGGCTCACGGCGCGACCGGACGTACTCCCAGAGCCCCTCCTTGCCGCCCTCGCGGCCGAAGCCGCTCTCGCGGTAGCCGCCGAACCCCGACGCCGCGTCGAACAGGTTGGTGCAGTTCACCCAGACGGTCCCGGCCTTCACCTTGGGGGCGATGTCCAACGCCAAATTGATGTTTTCCGTCCACACGCTGGCGGCGAGCCCGTAGCGGGTGTTGTTGGCCAACTGCACCGCCTCCTTGGGCGTGCGGAAGGTCATCAGCACCACCACGGGGCCGAAAATCTCCACCTGCGCAACGGTGGCCGCCGGCGCCACGTCGGTAAGCAGGGTGGGAGGGTAGAACCAGCCCTCGGTCGGGCAACTCCACGAGGGCTGCCACAGAGTCGCGCCCTCTTGCTCGCCCTTCTCGACGAGCGTGCGGATCCGCTCGAGCTGCACCGGCGCGACGATCGCGCCGATGTCGACGCCTTTGTCCAGCGGATCGCCCACGCGCAGCTTCTCCATGCGCGCGCGCAGCCTGGCGACGAGGCGGTCGGCGATGCCTTCGTGAGCCAGGATCCGGCTCCCGGCGCAGCAGACCTGACCCTGGTTGAACCAGATGGCGTCCACCACGCCCTCCACGACGCTGTCCAGGTCGGCGTCGTCGAAGACGATGAAAGGAGACTTCCCGCCGAGCTCCAGCGAGAGCTTCTTGCCGGTCCCGGCGGTGGCCCGCCGGATGATCCGGCCGACCTCGGTGGAGCCGGTGAAGGCGATCTTGTCGACGTCGGCGTGGTCCACCAGCGCCGCGCCCGTGCGACCGTCGCCCGCGAGCACGTTCACCACGCCCGGGGGCAGCCCCGCCTCCAGACACAGCTCGCCGAAGTACAGCGCCGTGAGCGGCGTGTACTCGGCGGGCTTAAGCACCACCGTGTTCCCCATGGCGATGGCCGGCGCGATCTTCCAGGCCAGCATCAGCAGCGGGAAATTCCACGGGATGATCTGACCCACGACCCCGACCGGTTCCGCGTCCGGCAGCTCGCTGTCCATGAGCTGCGCCCAGCCCGCGTGGTGGTAGAAGTGTCGGGCGACCAGGGGGATGTCGATGTCGCGCGATTCGCGGATCGGCTTGCCGTTGTCCAGCGTCTCCAGAACCGCGAAGAAGCGCGACATCTTCTGGATGCGCCGGGCGATGGCGTACAGGTGCCGCGCCCTGACGTGCCCTCCCAGAGCGGCCCAGCCCGGCTGCGCGCGCCGGGCGGCGGCCACCGCCGCGTTCACGTCCGCCTCGTCGCCCTGCGCCACGCGCGCGAGCAAGGTTCCGGTGGCGGGGTTCATGACGTCCAGGTACTCGCCCCCGGCGGGAGGCCTCAGCGCCCCATCGACCACGTGCTGGAAGCCACCGGCCCGCGCCTCCAGCCACTCGTCCACGAAGGCTCTGCTCTCGGGCGCCGGCCCGTACTCCATGGTCTCGAACACTTCGGCGATGTGCGTGCTCATCATGCCACCGGGTGGCGGTAGGAGGCGGAATAGCGGCCCGTGACGTGGTGCTCCAGCTGCCGCTCGATGTCGGCCAGCAGCGAGCTCGCGCCGAAGCGGAACAGGTCGGGCCTGAGCCAGCGGTCGCCGAGCTCCTCCTTGATCAGGATCAGCCAGTCGAGCGCCTCTCGGGCCTTGCGAATGCCCCCCGCCGGCTTGAAGCCGACGATGTGCCCGCTGCGCTCGCGGTACTCGCGGATGGCCCGGGTCATGACCAGGCCCACGGGCAGCGTCGCGTTCTCGGACTCCTTGCCGGTGGAGGTCTTGATGAAATCGGCGCCGGCCATCATGCACACGTGGCTCGCGCGCGCGACGTTGCGCAGCGTACCCAGCTCGCCGGTGGCGAGAATGGTCTTCAGGTGGGCCTCCCCGCAGGCCGCGCGGAATTCGCGCACCTCGTCGTACAGTGCCTGCCACGCGCCGGTGAGGACGTGCGCGCGTGTGATGACGACGTCGATCTCGCGCGCCCCCGCCTCCACCGACGCCCTGATCTCAGCCAGCCTCTGCGGCAGCGGGGATAGGCCCGCCGGAAAGCCGGTGGACACCGCCGCGACCGGGATGCCCGACCCGCGCAGCGCGTCCACCGCGGCGGGCACGAACACGTGGTAGACGCAAACGGCGGCGGTGGTCAGCCCCAGGTCGCCCGCCCCGAGCGCGTCCAGAATGTCCTCGCGCACGGGGTTGCGCGCCTTCGCGCACAGACGACGCACGCGTCCCTCCGTGTCGTCGCCCGCAAGGGTGGTCAGGTCCATCAGGCTGATCGCCCGCAGCAGCCAGGCCGCCTGCCAGTCCTTCTTGATGCTGCGCCGACGCGTGAGCGTCGCGGTGCGCCGCTCGACCGCGCTGCGGTTGACCCGCACGTCGCGGATCCACTCCGATTCGAACGGCACGCCGGCGTTGCGCTCGAATTCGATCGGCTCGGGGGCGGCGGCCGGCGCGGGCGCGCCGCCATCCGCCGTCCGCGCCGTTGGCGGAGGGGTCTGGGCCCGCGCCGGCGGCGCGGACACACCCGCGGCGCGCAGATCCGTGGTCCCCGTCGCGGTCGTGGTGCGGCTCTCGGCCGGACCGCCGCGCACGGAAGCGCCCGAAGCGCGCGGAGTTTCCGTAGTGTCGCTCATCCCGAGAATCTACCTGAGGCGCGCACCCATTACCACCATCCGCGATGCGGAATCTCCTCCGGACGCAGCTTCACTCGGGCGCGCTTGGCTTCGACCAGCCGGCGCATGCGGAACGGCCTCACGAGCAGCAGACCCGCGACGAAGCCGCCGATGTGCGCCCAGAAGGCCACTCCCGCCCCGCCGGCGGTGGTGGTCGCGCCGGCCAGAACCTGGATGGCGATCCACTGGCCGAGGATGATCCACGCCGGAATGGGAAACACCCGCACGATGATCACAAAGATGAACAGCGTGTGTATGCGCACCCGCGGGTAGAGCAGCAGGTAGGCCCCCATGACCGCGCTGATGGCCCCCGAGGCGCCCACCGTGGGGATCCAGGAGCCGGGGCCGCTGTAGATGTGCGCCAGCGCCGCCGCGGCGCCCGTCAGCAGGTAGAACCCGAGGTACCTGAGGTGCCCCATCGAGTCCTCGATGTTGTTCCCGAAGATCCACAGGAACCACATGTTGCCGATGAGGTGCATCCAGCTGCCGTGGAAGAACATGCTGGTCCCCAGGGTGGACCAGGTGAGCCCTCCGGGCACGCACGGGAGCCCTTGCCCCGCCCCGGGTGGCACCGCAGAGCCCGTCAGCTCGCCCGGGATCGTGCCGAAGGCGCACACCGACGCCTGCAGCGCCTGGGGGTCCGCGCCGCCGCCCTGCACCACGAGCCAGATCACGAAGTTGGCCGCGATCAGCGCCATTGTGACGAACGGCGTCAGCTCGGTCGGGTTGTCGTCTCGCAGGGGGAACATGGCGCCCTCCGGGGCGAGTGGGTCTCAGCGGCTCCGCCGGCTGCTCAGGTAGGCCTTACCCCGTTCCATCAACGACCCGAACCCCGCCTGGTCCCCGGCCTGCACCGCGGCGCGGATGCGCTCGACGGCGTCGGCCAGCGCTGCGAGCGGCTCCCCTCCGTAGTCGTTCAGGCGCTGAATCTCGAAATACATCGCCGGGTTGTCTCCGGCCACGAGCGACGCCACGTCCAGCTGCGCGTCGAAGGTCGTGCTGGACAGCGCGGCGAGACGGGGCGCGGCCTCCCCGCTCTCCTGAAGCACCGTGAAGAACGCGATGTTGAGGGCGTGCGACAGGCCCAGCACGTAGGCGACCAGGCGATCGTGCTCCTCGAGGCCCATCTCCACTTGCAGGACCATCGTCGCGTCGAAGAGACCGCGCGCCTCGCGCGTCGCCTCGGGGTCTCCCGCGTCCACGAAGATCACGTGCCGACCGGAGAGCAGGCGCGTGTCGGGGCCGAACATCGGGTGCACGGACGCCACCCGCGCGCCGGCGTCGCGCAGCTCGGCGAGCGCCGCCCGCAGCGGGGTCTTGAGCGAGCCGATGTCGAACACCAGGCCACGCGGCCGCCGGGCGGCGAGCCCGGAGAGCACCTCGGCCGAGCGAGCGAGGGGCGCCGCGACCACCACCACGTCGTGGTCCGTCGAGCCCTCCGCCCAGCCGGCGCGGTGGGGCCAGGCGTCGTCGGGCGGCGCCGCGGCGGGGTCGGCGACCTCGACCGCGAACCCCTGCGAGGCCAGGAAGCGCGTGAACCACAGCCCCATGCGCCCGTGCCCGCCGATCACCAGCGCGGTACGTCCATCGCCCTCCGCCGCGGCCGCGACCCTGGCCCGCTCCTGCACGGTCAGCGAGTCGCGGATGAGCAGCAGGACGGCGGCCTCGGCCAGGTCCGGGTCGGCGCCGCGCGCGCGTGCCTCGGCTCGGGCCCTCTCCAGCACGTCGCGCTCCTGCCTGAAGTCGCGCGTCGTCAGACCCGCACGATGCTTCGCGTCCGCCATCCGAGAGGACAGCCGAGCCCGGCGGGCGATGAGGTCGATTAGCTCCCTGTCCACATCGGCGAGCCTCGCTCGAAGTTCGGCGAGCGCGTCTTCGGGGGGGCGCGTCGGATCGTCCATCGGCGCATCGTCACAGCGGGCGGCTTCGGGAGCAAGCCCTACAAGGTGTTGCCGGGCACGGAGCGCCCGAGCAACTTGGGCGATCGCCATGAACCTCATCGAAGAACTCAAGCGACGAAGCGTATTCAGAGTCGCCGCCGCCTACGCGGTCGTCGGGTGGCTGCTCATCCAGGTCGTCAACGAGATCGCGGAGCCCCTCGGGCTGCCGGGGTGGTTCCCGACGGGGGTTATCGTCATGATGGGCGTGGGCTTCCCGCTGGCGGTTATACTGGCCTGGGCCTTCGACCTCACGCCCGCAGGGGTCAAGCGCGCCGTGCCGGCGGGAGCGCAACAGGCGACGCCACCCCGACGCGGTTCGCCTCTTACCGTCATCACCATCACCGGCCTAGTCCTGGGCCTCGGCTACTTCGTATGGGAGAGCCGATTCGCGGGTGGCCCCGATCGGGCTGACTCTCCCCCGGGCCCGGGAGCCGCCGCCCAAGCCGTCGCGCTGCGTTCGATCGCCGTCCTGCCGTTCCAGAACATGTCCGGCTCTCGGGACAACGAGTACTTCTCAGACGGCATCACGGAGGAGATCCTGAACGCGCTGGTGCGGGTGCCCGGCCTGAGCGTGGCGAGCCGCACTTCGTCCTTCACCTTCAAGAACCCCGAGCTGAGCGCTCCCGAAATCGCGGGCGCGCTGGACGTGGGCTACCTGCTGGAGGGCAGCGTCAGGCGCGACGACGCGGGCGGCCGCGTGCGCATCACGGCCCAACTCATCGATGGCGCGAGCGACCGGCACCTCTGGTCGGACACCTACGACCGCGACCTGGCGGACATCTTCGCGGTGCAGGAGGAGATCGCCCGGACCATCGCCGCCGAGCTCCAACTGTCGCTGGAGCTAGGCGCGGACGAGGCGCTGATCGAGAGCCGTACGGACGCGGACCTGTACGAAACCTACTTGAGGGCCGTCGAACTCTACCGCGCCCGAGGAGAGAACCTGCGGGAGGCGCTGCACCTCCTGGAGGGCGTGGTCGAGGCCGACCCCGCTTACGAGCCGGCCTGGTCTACACTCGCCGCGGCATACATCGTGGCACCCGCGTTCCTGGACGAGTGGAACGACGACATCCCTGCCGCGGGGGCGCACGGGAGGGCGGCATACGCCGCGGATCGAGCGTACGACTTGTCGCCGCGCAGCCCCAACGCGATGCTACGCCAGGGACAGCGACGGGCGTTCGCCGGGGACTACGTTCGAGCCCTCGCCCTCATGGAGGAGGCCGCGGCCGCCGACCCGAACAACGATGTGCTGCTCGAGGATCTGGCCCAATTCACTATGATGGCCGGTTACGTAGAGCGGGCGAGACGCCTTTTCGAGCGACTCGTGGAAATCGCGCCCGACAACCTCCTCTACCGGACCGAATCCGCCGAAGCCATTGCCGCGAGCGGGGATCTAGAGGACGCCATCCGGGTTGCGCTCGCCGTACACGAGGCCGACCCCACATTCACCTACGCCATCTTCCGGGCTGCGCAGTTCATGGTGGCGGCGAGCGGCCCGGAGCGAGCAAGCACATTCCTTCGAGACGTTCAAGGAGCGCCGGCCTTCGCGGAGCTGACGGCCAAGCAGCGCAGCGCCTTCCGGGGGTTGGCGGAACTGCTGGAGGATGCGGTTGCTGGCGCGCCTTCGCCCGTTGCCGATCCGTCGGTCGTGGCCTTCAGCGGGGAGATCCTGCTGGCGACGCATGGCCTGGAAGAATTCATGCAATGGGTGGGTCGACAGCCGATCAAGACATACGCCGCGTTCGACCTGCTGGCCACGCGCGACCCCGCCGTGCTCTCCGACCCACGCACCATTGGGACCATCCGGGACGCCGGCCTCGAAGACCTGTGGCGGGCGCGGGGCTGGCCCGAGCTCTGTAGTCCGTCGCAAGACGCAAGCTTTACGTGCGGCCTCGACTGAGCCCGACGCGCCGCCAAGCCCGCCAATCCGGCAGGGCAGGTTCCGTCGCATGCGCCGGATTGGCGCGAAACGGGGGGCAAACCCTGGCATGGGCGTTGCACTTCGCGAAGGCGGCTCCGGATGCTTACGACCGTCGCTTGTCGCGGCGGTTTTCGACTGACACAGGGGAAAGCACATGGCGAAGGTGATCGGCATAGACCTGGGCACCACGAACTCGGTGGTGGCGGTCATGGAGGGCGGGGATCCGGTGGTGATCCCGAACTCCGAGGGCGGCCGTACGACTCCGTCGGTGGTCGCGTTCACCAAGGACGGAGAGCGCCTCGTAGGCCAGGTAGCCCGGCGTCAGGCGATCACCAACCCCACCAACACGATCTTCTCGATCAAGCGGTTCATGGGTCGGCGCGGCTCGGAGGTGCGCGACGAAATAGGCAAGGTGCCCTACGACGTGCGCACCGACAGCCAGGGGCGCGTCGAGGTGCACGTTCCCAACGCCGACAAGACGTTTTCGCCGCCGGAGATTTCTGCGATGACTCTGCAGAAGATGAAGCAGACGGCGGAAGACTATCTGGGGCACGACGTCACGCAGGCGGTCATCACCGTGCCGGCGTACTTCGATGATTCGCAGCGGCAGGCCACAAAGGACGCGGGCAAGATCGCGGGCCTGGACGTGCTCAGGATCATCAACGAGCCCACCGCGGCCGCGCTGGCGTACGGACTCGACAAGAAGAAGGACGAGTTGATCGCCGTCTACGACCTGGGCGGCGGAACCTACGACATCTCGATCCTGGAGTTGGGTGACGGCGTCTTCGAGGTGAAGGCCACCAACGGAGACACCCACCTGGGCGGGGACGACTTCGACCAGCGCGTGATCGACTGGCTGGTGGAGGAATTCAAGAAGGACCAGGGCATAGACCTGTCCAAGGATCCCATGGCCCTGCAGCGCCTCAAGGAGGCCTCGGAGAAGGCCAAGATGGAGCTGTCGACCACCATGTCGACGGATATCAACCTGCCGTTCATCACGGCCACCCAGGAGGGCCCCAAGCACCTCAACGTGTCTCTATCGCGCGCCAGGTTCGAGCAGCTGGTCGAAGACCTGGTGCAGCGCACCATCGAGCCGATGAAGAAGGCGCTGGAGGACGCGGGTCTGAAGCCCGACCAGGTGGACGAGGTGATCCTGGTGGGCGGATCCACGCGCATGCCGAAGGTCCAGGAGGTGGTGAAAGAGTTCTTCGGCAAGGAGCCGCACAAAGGCGTCAACCCCGACGAGGTGGTGGGCGTCGGCGCGGCGATCCAGGGCGGCGTCCTGGCGGGCGACGTGAAGGACGTCCTGCTTCTGGACGTCACGCCGCTGTCTCTGGGGATCGAGACGCTGGGCGGCGTGATGACGGCGCTGATCACGCGCAACACCACCATCCCGACCAAGAAGGCGGAGACGTTCTCCACGGCCGAGGACAATCAGACGACCGTGGAGATCCACGTGCTGCAGGGCGAGCGGCCGATGGCCATGCAGAACAAGACCATCGGCAAGTTCCAGCTGACCGGGATTCCGCCGGCACCGAGGGGGATGCCCCAGGTAGAGGTGACCTTCGACATCGACGCCAACGGCATCCTGCACGTGACCGCCAAGGACCGCGCCACGGGCAAGGAGCAGAAGATCCGCATCGAGGCGTCGAGCGGCCTTTCCGACAACGAGATCGACCGCATGGTGTCCGAGGCCGAATCGCACGCCGATGAGGATCGGCAGTTCAAGGAGCGCGTGGAGACGCGCAACCAGCTCGACTCGTTGGTCTATCAGGTGGAAAAGGACCTGGGCGAGTGGGGCGAGAAGCTGGACGGCGACATCAAGGAGAAGCTGGACGCCGCGGTGGAGAGGGCCAAGAAGGCGCTCAAGCAGGACGAGGCCGGCGAGCTCGCGGCGGCTCGCGACGAGCTGATGCAGGCCTTCAGCGCGGCCGGCCAGCAGGTCTACCAGGCGCAGGCCGCGGAGGCGGAGTCCGCGGAGGCCGAGGCCGAGGCGCCGGTGGAAGAGGGCGCCGAGGAGCCCTCCGGCGGCGAGGAGGAAGACGTGGTCGAAGCCGACTACGAAATCGTCGAAGAGGAGAGTTAATTCCGCCCGCCCGCCCGCCCGTCTGGGAGGGTCGGGAGCGTCGGGCCGTGCAGACGCGGCGAGATCGAGCCGGTCCGGAGGTTTTCGGACCGGCTCTTGCCGTATTCGGCGGTGCCGAAGGCAGGACCTATCCGCTAGATTCGGAGCATGGTGATACGTAACCGCTGGCTGGCCCTGGCGCTCCTCGTGGGCGCGTTCGCGCTGGGCCTGCTGTTCGCGAACGGGTTGCTCGGGCGCGCCCGAGACATCCCGGACCTGCGCCGCAGCGCGTCGTTGGCCGAAGCCCTGGACACGACATTCACGGCGCCCGCGCCCGAGGAGATGAATCCCGACGCAGTGCGCCGGGCCAGCGAGCTGGGAGCGGCCTTCCCGTCGATCGCGGACAGGATCACCCCCGCCGTGGTCCGCATACGCGCCGAGCGCGGGGTAAGCCGCCCTCAGCGCACGCTGTTCCGCTCCCAGAATGAAGAAGAGCCGCGGCTCGAAGTAGCGGGGGGCACCGGCTTCATCGTCTCCTCGGACGGCTTCATTCTCACCAACAACCACGTGGTCCAGGGCGCCGACGCGTTGCTGGTGATCCTGAGCAACAAGCGTGAGTACGATGGCGTCATCGTCGGCACCGACCCGACGACCGACATCGCCTTGGTGAAGATCGACGTCGACGACGTCCCGGCGGCGCCGCTCGGAGACTCCGACGCGGCCCGCGTGGGCGAGTGGGTGCTGGCGTTCGGCAACCCTGGAATAGGCAGCTCGAGCCTCGACTTCACCGTTACCAGCGGTATCATCAGCGCGAAGGGCCGCCCGCTGTCCATCCTGCGAGCCAGCCTCCAGGACGACGCGGGCTTCGCGATCGAGGACTTCCTGCAGACCGACGCGGTCATCAACCCCGGCAACTCCGGCGGGCCGCTCATCAACCTCCGCGGAGAGGTCGTGGGCATCAATACCGCCATCTCCAGCTCGACCGGCCGCTACGAGGGCTACGGCTTCGCGATTCCGATCAACCTGGCGCGCCGCGTCATGCGCGACCTGGTCGAGCACGGGCGCGTGCGCCGCGCGCTGCTCGGGATCAACGTCCAGGAGGTCACGCCCGAAGACGCGGAGGTTTACGGTCTGCCGGACATCCGCGGCGTGGTGGTGAGTCAACTGTCGGAAGACTCCCCGGCCGATGCGGCGGGGGTGAGGCCCCACGACGTGATCATCGGCATCGAGGGGCGGCCCGTGGAGCGGGTCGGCGAGCTGCAGCGGCTGGTCGCCCAGAACCGGCCGGGCGACGAGGTGCGCATCGACCTCATCCGCTACGGCGAGCCGCTGTCCGTCTTCGTGAAACTCACCGAAGCGCCGAGCGTCGCCGCGGAGCCGTCCACCACAAACGGGAATGGGCTCGGGCGACGCAGGGGAGCCGAGGCGCTCGGCTTGCGCATCGGCGACGCGACAGCGGAGGAGGCCGATCAGTTCGGCTACCCTCGGCGCAGCGCGATAGTGGAGGAGGTGATCGGTTTCGGACCAGCCGATCGCCGCGGGGTGTTCGTGGGCATGCGCATCGTGTCGATCGACGGCGCCGCGGTTGCGACCGCGCGGGAGGCGACCGCCAACCTGCGCCGGGTCACCTCCGGGGACATCGCCTCGTTGGAGCTCGAGGCCCCGGGCGGCATCCTGCGCATCGCCAATCTGCGGATGCCCTAGGGCACCGTAACAGAAGTGTCGATGGCATTCAGCGGGCGAGGAGCAGCGGACGCTCGTGTCGGCAACGTTCCAGCCGGGATCGTCGGTTGATCCCGATTTTCCGGTCTCGTAGATTTTGGGACCCCGAGCGAAAGTGGCGGAACTGGTAGACGCGCGAGATTTAGGATCTCGTGGGCTTGCCCGTGGGGGTTCGAGTCCCCCCTTTCGCATGACACTCGGCGCGTCGCGCCGTCTCTCAATCGACCAGGCACCGACCCGCGTGGGCGCGCGGCAGTGGTGCTTCGAGGATGCGTGTCCACGACTGAACTGAAGGTCGCCGTCGAGGAGCCGGGCTCGTGGGCTCGTCGGCTGACCATCACCGTGCCCGCCGAGCGCGTCTCTCGCGAGCGCAAGGCCGTGGCGCGTTCCATAACGGCATCCGTCAGGATGCCCGGCTTCCGTAAGGGCCACGTACCGGCCAACGTGGTCGAGCGGCACTACGGCGCCACCATTCGGGAGCGCGTGGTCGAACGCATGATGGAGAAAGCGTACCGGGAAGCGCTCGCCGAGCATGGGCTGGAGCCGATCAGCGAAGCGGCGGTGGGCAACGTGCGCTACGACGAGGGCGCCGATCTGACCTTCGACGTGCAATTCGACGTGCGGCCCGAGATCGAGATCGCCCGATCGGGGGGATTCTCGGTGCGTCGCCCGAGCGTGGGAGTGGGCGAGGAAGAGGTCGAACGCGTGCTGCAGCGTCTGCGCGACGAGCAGGCCACTTGGGAACCGATCGAGGAAGGCTCCGGCGCGGACGGCGACGTCACATTCGTGCGCATCACGCCGCTGGACGACGAGGGCGTCGAAGGCGAAACGCGGGGTTACGAGGTTATCCTGGGGCGCCAGCAAGCGCTGCCGGACGTAGAGGAGGCCATCCGCTCGTTGGAGATCGGTGGCAGCGGGGAGTTTCTCATCGCCGCCGGCGCGGATCCCGGTGACGCCGCGGGCACGGCGGACGTCCAGGCTAAGGAGGAGCGACGCATCCGGCTCGAGCTCGTCGCGGCCCGCCGGCCGGACGTGCCCGAAGCCGACGACGCGTTCGCCCAGGCGGTGGGCGACTTCGACTCGATCGAGGACCTGCGCGCCCGCGTCCGCGAGGACCTCGTCGTGGAGGCCGACCGGGAGGCGGACAGGGCGGTCCATCAGCAGCTCATCGAGCGGATCATCGAGGCCAACGCCTTCGACGTCCCGAACACGATGATCGACCGCTACGTAGCGGGGCTCGTGCCGGCTTCCGATGACGCTGATCCGGAGCAACTCGAGCAGATCCGACAGGCCGCCAGGCCCGCCGCGGAGAGGGCCATCAAGCGCATGCTGATCCTGGAGCGCTTGGCGGATTCCGAGGGCCTGCGGGCGTCCGAGGTCGAGGTCGATGCGCGTCTCTCGGAGATCGCCGAGCGGAACAATCGGACCTCGGCGCAGGTCCGAAGGGAGTTGAAGAAGGCCGGACGGCTCGACGCCATCGGCGACGCGCTGACCGAGGAGAAGGTGTTCGGCTGGCTTGCGGCCCGGTCCGAGGTCGAGATCGAGCCCGCTGGGGAGTGACGGAGGTGGTGGGGATGCCGCCGTCGGCAGTGGACCGCGTGACGGAAAACGAGACGAGGAGCTAGATGCCGATTTACCCGCCGTACGTGATCGAACGCACCAGCAGGGGCGAGCGGAGCTACGACATCTTCAGCCGCCTGCTGATGGACCGGATCATCTTCCTCGGCACTCCGATCGATGACAACGTTGCCAACATCGTCATCGCGCAGCTTCTTTTCTTGCAGGCAGACAATCCCGAGCGTGACATTTATCTTTACGTCAACTCGCCGGGTGGTAGCGTCTACGCGGGCCTGGGCATCTACGACACGATCCAGTACCTGAGCGCCCCGGTAGCGACCATGTGCGTGGGAATCGCGGCGTCGATGGGCGCCGTCCTGCTCGCGGCGGGAGAGGAGGGCAAGCGCAGCGCGCTGCCCAACTCGCGCATCATGATCCACCAGCCTTCTTCTGGCGCCCAGGGGACGGCGGCGGACATCGAGATCCAGGCGAAGGAGATCCTGTACGCGCGCGAGCGCCTGAACCAGATCCTGTCCAAGCACACCGGCCAGGACGTCGCGAAGATCGCCGACGACGTGGATCGGGACCGCTTCATGAGCCCGGAAGAGGCCCTCGAGTACGGGATCATCGACAACGTCGTATCGAAGCGCGCGGACGTGGTGGGAATCGAGAACGGCAAGCGCAACAGCGAGTAGAGGCCATGCCGAGCGACAAGCACCTGAGATGTTCGTTTTGCGGGAAGTCCAAGGACGCGGTGAAGAAGTTCATCTCCGGTCCATCGGTCTACATCTGCAATGAGTGCGTTTCGCTCTGTAACGAGATCCTGGCGGAGGAAGAGGAGCGCGAGGCGGCCGAGGCCGTCCCGACGCTACCCGTGCCCCAGGAAATCAAGGACGTCCTGGACGAGTATGTGATCGGCCAGGAAGAGGCCAAGAAGTCGTTGTCCGTTGCGGTCTACAACCATTACAAGCGGGTCAATCACCACGGACAGCTGGACGACGTGGAGATCGAGAAGTCGAACATCCTTCTGCTGGGCTCCACGGGCGTCGGCAAGACCCTGCTGGCGCAGACGCTCGCTCGCATCCTGCAGGTCCCGTTCACGATCGCCGACGCCACCACGCTCACCGAAGCCGGCTACGTGGGCGAAGACGTGGAGAACATCCTCGTCCGCCTGCTTCAGGCCGGAGACTTCAACATCGCCGAATGCGAGCGCGGCATCGTCTACATAGACGAAATCGACAAGATCGCGCGGAAGTCGGAGAACCCGAGCATCACCCGTGACGTTTCGGGCGAGGGAGTGCAGCAGGCGCTGCTGAAGATCCTGGAGGGCACGGTCGCCTCGGTCCCGCCGCAGGGAGGGCGCAAGCACCCACAGCAGGAATACATCCAGATCAACACGCGCAACATCCTGTTCATCTGCGGGGGCGCCTTCGACGGCCTGGAGAAGATCATCGGCTCCCGCGTGGGCAAGCGCCGCATCGGCTTCGTGGGCGAAGACGTGGAGCAAGGCGCGGAGACTGACGATCCGTTCGTGGGCGTCGAGCCCGAGGATCTCCTGCGCTTCGGCCTGATTCCGGAGCTGGTTGGGCGGCTGCCCGCGATGGTGAACCTGCAGTCTCTCGACGAGGACGCCCTCGTGCGCATCCTCCAGGAGCCCAAGAACGCGCTGGTGAAGCAGTACCAGAAGATGTTCGAGCTGGAGACCGTTGGCCTCACCTTCGACGCCGACGCCCTGCGCGCGATCGCCCGCAAGGCCATCGTGCGCGGCACCGGCGCCCGCGGCCTGCGGGCGGTGCTCGAAGAGCTCATGCGCGACGTCATGTTCGACCTGCCTTCGCGCGAAGACGTACGCGAGGTTGTCGTCACGCAGGAGGCCGTAACGGACGCCATTCCGCCGCTGCTGGTGTTGCACCCCGAACAGACCAAGCGCGAGGCCTGAAGCCGACTCGCCGCGCCGACTTCGCGAGCGGCGCGGCCACCCCCCGATGCGCATCCTGTCCGTAGAGTTCGATGGCGCCATCGCCGCCACCGGTGGAGCCGCACCCTCCGAGCCGCTGTCCCAGGTCGCCTTCGCCGGCCGCTCGAACGTCGGCAAATCCAGCCTGATCAATCGCCTGTTGGGGCGCACCCGTACCCAGATGGCACGCGTGTCGGCCCGTCCGGGTAAGACCAGGGAGATAAACTTCTACCGCGTGCGTGCGCTGGACGACGAGCCGGACGGTGAGCGCGCCATCGCCTTTCACCTCGTCGACCTGCCCGGATTCGGCTACGCCAAGGTCCCGGACGCGGTGCGGGAGGCCTGGGGCGAAGCGATCGACCGGTATCTGGGCGGGTCGCGGCTGCTCCGCGGGGTCATCCAGTTGGTCGACGCCCGGCGGCCTCCCACCGCGGACGATCGGCGCATGACCGAGTTCCTGGGCGCGATCGGCGTGCCAGTGCTGGTTGTCGCGACCAAAATGGACAAGATCCCGCGCGCCAGTCGCAAGGACGCCGAGCAAGCGGCGGCACGGGTGCTCGGGGTGGACGAGGAGCAGGTCCTGGGGTTCTCTTCCGTCACCGGGGAGGGTCGAGAGGAGCTGCTGGCGACTCTCGCGCACCTGCTAGCAGGTCGCTGAAAAAGGGGAGTGCGGCCGCGAGCAGGGGGCTTGCGGGCGTCCAGGGCAGGAACGACGAGGAGGCATAGCCTAAGCTATGGCGACGAGGAGAGACGAACGCTGGATCCCGCAACCCCCCTGCTCCCTTCGGGTTGGGGCGGCACGGGGTCGTCCGACGTCGTTAGCGCTCCTCCCCGATACGCAACGGTATCGCGTCGTCGCGCCGCCTCGCAGCCGACCCCGTGGCGCTCCCAACGCGGCTCGCTACCCTTTTTCAGCGACCTGCTAG
>JBDLIA010000010.1 GCA_039715185.1 Gemmatimonadota bacterium | reverse complement strand
TCCCGTAGGCATTCGGCTCGCGCTGCATCCCGCGGATGCTGCGTTGGAACTCCTTGCCGTAGCTACGGCTACGGCGCGTCGTTCCGCCTTGCCCCGCGGCCGCATCACGCGCCTCGGTGCACACGGGACTTCCGCGCCGGCACACTAGCGGTCGGCGGCCTGGAGCTTGACGAAGGGGGTGGGCGGGGTGAGCTCGTGCTCGGCCCTCAACTGGCCGCACGCCGCAGCGATATCCAGGCCGCGCGGCTCGCGCACGGTCACGTTGGTCTCCCGCCTCCGCAGCGCCTCCGCGAATCCGTGGACACGACGCGTCGGCGTCGGCCGCCAGTCCGGGCCGGGGATGGGGTTGTAGGGGATCAGGTTCACGTGCGCCGACACCTGGGCCGCCAGAGCGGCGAGATCCGCCACCAACTCCAGCGCGTCGTTCACGCCATCGATCATGACGTACTCGAAGGTGATGCGACGCTTACCGGCGGCGTTGAAGCGCAACAGAGCATCCATCAACACGGGTAGAGGGTACTTCCGCTCCAGCGGGACGATGCGGCCCCGAAGCTCCGGCCGCGGCGCGTGCAGCGAGAGCGCCAGGCGGAACTGCTCGGGGCGCTCGGCGAGCGCGAGGATGCCGGGGACCACTCCCACCGTGGACACCGTTATGCGGCGCGCGCCGACGCCGTAGGGGCCGTTGAGCAGATCCAGCGCGGCGAACACGGCGCGCTGGTTCATGAGGGGCTCCCCCATGCCCATGAACACGATGTTGGAGATGCCACCCGCGCCGTGCTCCAAGGCCCAGCGCCGCGCCCCGCGAAACTGTCCCACGATCTCGCCCGCCGTGAGCTGGCGCCGATAGCCGGACCACCCGGTCGCGCAGAACACGCACGCCATCGCGCAGCCGGCCTGCGAAGACAAGCACAGCGTCAGGCGGCGGTCGGCGGGTATCAGCACCGATTCCACCAACTCGCCGTCGGCCATGCGCCAAAGGTGCTTGACGGTGCCATCGAGTGATCGTTCGGCGCGCTCGAGCGCCGGCGCGTCGAACGCGAACGCTTCGGCGAGCGCCGCGCGCTCGGCCGCGGGCAGATCCGTCATCTCGGCGAACGCCGCGGCGTCCCTCTCGTACAGCCAACCGTGTGCCTGACGCGCCCGGAAGTCCGGCGCCCCGCGGCCGCGGAAGTGATCCGCCAGCAGATCGCGGGCAGCCGCCTCGGGCTGAGAAAGAAGGTCGATCGGAGTGGCGGAGTCGGGCACGTACTCAGAGCTCCAGGTGTCTCGAACAAACGCTCCGCCACGGGCCTCGCGGAGCGCGTCGCTGCATACGCCCTTGGCCCGGGGAGGGTCCACGGGCGTATCGAATTCCTTGATGGCTTTCGACGGCGCCTCTAACTTGAGCGGTCCTTGCGTCGGCCGCGCAGCGCGTCGTCGGCGCTTCGATCACCTGCGCACCGCATCCGTGCTGCTTTCCGACCTGCTGACCCCGGACCGGATAAAGGTCCCCCTGGAGGCCTCCGACAAGGAAGGCCTCCTGCGCGAACTCGTCGATCTGGTCGCGGTCGACAGCGACGAGCATCGGCGCCAATCGGTCCTGCGCGCGGTGCGCGACCGCGAGGCCGTCCTATCGACCGGAATCGGCAACGGCGTGGCGATTCCGCACGGCAAGTGCGGCGCGCTCAAGGAGCTGCGGCTGGCCGCGGGTGTCACGGAGGACCCCGTCGACTTCGACGCGCTGGACGGTGCCCCGGTAAGCCTCTTCTTCCTTCTCGTCGGGCCCGAGCAGGTGGCGGGTACGCACGTCAAGGTGCTGAGCCGGATCTCGCGGTTGCTGCGCAAGGACGAGCTGCGCCGCCGGCTCGCATCGGCGCGCAGCGCGGATGAGTTTCTCGAGACCCTGCGCGACCTCGAGGGGGCGTGAGTCCGGACCCCGAGGCCTCTCGACAGCGCGCGGGCAACGGTGGCAGCGCCGCCGCCATAGCATCCGGAGCCACCTCCATGCGCAGCCAGCGCGCTGGGGATCTGCGCGCGAAGCACGTGAGCGCGCAGGTGCGACTCGCCGGCTGGGTACACCGGCGCCGCGACCTGGGTGGGTTGGTCTTCATAGACCTGAGAGACCGATCGGGGCTCGTTCAGCTCTCTTTCGGACCCGCCTGGACTCCGCCGTCGGTGCTGGAGCGCGCTTCGGCGCTGGGCCAGGAAGTGGTGATCGGCGTGGAAGGGGTGGTGGAGCCGCGGCCCGAGGGCTTGGCGAATCCTGATCTGGCCACGGGAGAGGTCGAGGTGCGCGTGCAGGCGCTGGATGTCCTCGCGCCCGCGGACACGCCTCCGGTTCCGGTTTCCATAGGACCCGAAGACGAGCCGCCTGGCGAGGATCTGCGGCTTCGACACCGCTTCCTCGACCTGCGCCGCGCCGAGATGCAGCGCGCCCTGCGCGTTCGCCACTACGCCCTGCAGTCGGTCCGCCGTTATCTGACCGAGGCCGGCTTCTGGGAGATCGAGACCCCTCTGCTGGGGCGACCCACCCCCGAAGGCGCGCGCGACTTCCTGGTCCCCAGCCGCGTCCACCCCGGGTCTTTCTACGCGCTCCCCCAGTCGCCCCAGCTCTACAAGCAGCTGCTCATGGTGGGGGGCTGCGATCGCTACTTCCAGATCGCGCGCTGCCTGCGCGATGAGGCTCTGCGCGCGGATCGCCAGTTGGAGTTCACGCAGATCGACGCCGAGATGTCGTTCGTGGACGAGGACGACGTGTTCGCCGTGGGTGAAGCGATGCTGGCGAAATTGTGGCTCGACGTGCTGGGTGAGCGCCTGGACACGCCGTTCCCACGCATCTCCTACGACGAGGCGCTGGACCGATACGGGACCGACAAGCCCGACCTGCGCATCCCGCTCGAGATCGTGGACGTGACCGACGCGCTGGCCTCGGCCGACTTCCGCATCTTCCAGGCGGCCTTGGCCGAGGGCGGCCGCATTCGCGGATTGCCGGTGCCGGGCGGCGCGGCTCTCTCCCGCAAGCACTTGGATGGCCTGACCGAGGTGGCGCAGGCGGCCGGCGGGGCCGGGGCGCTCTGGGTCAAACGCACCGCCAACGGATTCTCCGGCCAGTTCGCCAAGGCGCTCGACGAGGACATCGGGTCGGCGTTCGCGGCGGCGTCCGGGGTAAAGGATGGGGACCTGTTCGTGGCCGTGGTCGGGCAGCTTACCCGCGACGCGGGAGCGTCCGGCGAGGCGGGCATCGAGGGCGCGCTCGACGCGCTGCGTCGCCACTTGGCGGATCTCCTCGACCTGCGGGAGCCAGGTCACAGCTGGGTGTGGGTGACGGACTTCCCGCTGTTCTCGTGGAGCGACGACGGGTCCCGCCTGGACGCGGAGCACCATCCGTTCACCATGCCCGCTGCGTCCGGCCTGGCCGCTCTGGCTCGGTGCCTGCCCGACGAGGGCCAGCCGGACGCGGCGGCCCTCGAGGCCCTCATGGCGGCGGGCCCCAAGTCGCGAGCATACGACGCGGTGTACAACGGCCACGAGCTGGCGAGCGGGTCCATCCGCGTGCACGATCCGGCGGTGCAGGAGGCGATCCTGCGCGTGCTTGGCATCGCGCCGGCGGAGGCTCAGGAGCGCTTCGGCTTCCTGCTGGAGGCGCTGCGCTACGGGGCGCCGCCGCACGGCGGGTTCGCGTTCGGCTTCGACCGTCTCGTGATGCTCATGTGTGGGCTCACGAGCATTCGTGATGTCATCGCGTTCCCCAAGACGGCCGCGGCGCGCGCGCTGCTCGAGGGCTCCCCCGCCGTAGTGTCGGAAGACGACCTCGCCGAGTTGGGCATTGCGGTAACCGGCAACACGCCTTCTGGGGAGGGGTAACAAGCGGCTTGGCCCGAGCGGAACCCGTGCGCGGGCCAGGACCCGAGAGGGGATGGCCGTGGAAGCAACGACGGTACAGCATAGGATCCCGACGGAGGGAGCGGACTTCCTCCTCCTGTCTGGGGTCAACGACCAACACCTTCAGGAACTCGCGCGGCTGACCGGCTGCCGGGTCGTCCTGCGGGGCGAGTATCTCATCCTGTCCGGAGCGCTGCCCGAGGTCGAGGCGGCGGCTCCGGCGGCGCAGAAACTGGTCGACAAGGCCCGACTGGGAATCCCGTTCGACGTGGGGGATATCCACCGAGCCGTGGACGCCGCCCCTGCGCAGGACTTCGCGCTCGGCGAGCGCGTGTCGGAGCTCCGCATCCTGCTTCCGGGGTCGCGCAAGATCATCTCGCCGCGCACCCCCGGCCAGCGCACGTACGTGGAAGCCATCGAGGCCCACGACATCGTCGTCTCCATCGGCCCCGCCGGTACCGGCAAGACCTACTTGGCGGTGGCGATGGCCGTGGACGCGCTGCTCAAGAACCGGGTGCGGCGCATCGTGCTGGCGCGTCCCGCGGTGGAGGCCGGGGAAAGCCTCGGGTTCCTGCCGGGCGATCTGCAGGAAAAGGTCGATCCGTATCTCCGGCCCCTGTACGACGCGCTGCACGACATGCTGCCCGCCGATCGCGTGCGGCGGGCGATCGACGATCGCACGATAGAGATCGCGCCACTCGCGTACATGCGCGGGCGCACGCTGGCGGACGCGTTCGTCATCCTCGACGAGGCCCAGAACGCCACCCAGGCGCAGATGAAGATGTTTCTGACTCGCCTGGGCGTGAACTCGCGCACCGTCATCACGGGCGACACGACGCAGATCGACCTGCAGAGCCGGGAGGAATCGGGTCTCCTGGAGGTGGAGCGCATCCTTACCGGCATCGAGGGCATCGAGTTCGTATACCTGGACGCCGTCGATGTCGTGCGCCACCGCCTGGTGCGCGACATCATCGACGCGTACGCCGCGGCCGACGACGCGGAGGTCGAGGATGACTGAGGCCCGCGCCGGGTGGCGCCTGCTCAGGAGGGCCATGAGCGAGCCACAGGAGTCGATCTGGCCGTGGGGGCTGGTGCACCACGGAGGCCGGCTCGCCCTGCTGGCGCTTACGGCGCTTCTTTTCCAGAACCTCTTCCCGGTCGCCCCGGCTCCGGACTTCCCGGTCCTGGAGCGCGGCATGGTCGCCGACGAGGACGTCATCGCCGAGGTCGCGTTCGACGTCCCCAAGTCGGGCCAGGAGTTGGCCGCCGACCAGGCGGAGGCCGCTGCGTCGGCCACCCCGGTGTTCGACGTGGTCCCCTCGTCGGTGGACTCGCTCACCATGGGGGTAGACCGCTTCTTCTCCTCCGTGGACTCGATCGTCGATGCGGCGGTCGACCCCGCGGCCCGCGACCGTGCGCTGGCGGCGCTGCTGTCCTCGTACCAGTTCGCGGCGACGGACCAGGTGGTGGCGCTGCTGGTCGCGCGCAATCGCCGCGACGGCGTACGGAGCGCCATAGACACCGCCGCCCGTCAGGATTTGCCGCGCGGCTACGCGGCCGCGGCGGAACTCAGCAGCCGCGCCAACAGGCCGCGCGTCCTCCTGCGAGACGGAGCCGATGAGCGCCTGGTGCCGCCCGACTCCGTCCGCACCGGCTCGGACTTCTTCGACGCCATTCCGCGATACATGCGCGCCCGCGGCGACGGCACCGCGGTGGCGTTCGCCCGGGAGGTCACGGTTCGGTTCTTCCAGCCGAGCATCCGCTTCAACGCCATCGCCACGGAGAACCAGCAGCAGCGCCTGCGGGCGGCGGTCCCCACCACCAAGGACCAGGTCCTGGCCGGCGAGCGCATCGTGGCGGCCCACGAACAGGTCGACGCGGCCGTGGTCGACAAGCTCGCGGCCTACCGTGGTCGCCTGGACGAGCTGGACCGGCTGGAGGGAAGCGGGAGCTGGTCCCGCCAGACGGGTCGCTTCCTGTTCGACGTGCTGCTGCTGGGGATGTTCGGCGTGTTGCTGTACTTCTTCCGGACGGCGGTATACACGGACCTGCGTCACGTCCTGGTGATCGCGCTCCTGACGCTGATTCTGGGCTCCGCGGCGTCCATAGTCGCGTCGGCCGGCTGGTCCATGATTCTGGTGCCGATCGCGCTGCCGGTGCTGATCATCGCGGCGCTGTGGGATGGCCGGCTGGCCCTCAGCTTCGCGCTGATCATGGCGATTCTGCTGTCCACGCAGGCGCCCTTCGTGGGGGTGTCGCCGCTATTCACCATGGTGCTGGCGGGCGCCGCGGCGGCGATGACGGTTCGGGTGGTCCTGCGTCGCTCGCAGACCTGGGTGTTCTTCTCGGTGATCGCCGCGGCCTATGCGGTCGCCGGCATCGTGCTGACGATGCTGCGCGGATTGCCCCTCGCGTCGGTGCTGGATGCGGTGGGCTGGGGCGCCGCGAACGCCGCGGGCAGCGCCGTCCTGGCGATGGCCTTGCTGCCCCTTTTTGAAAGTTACACGCGCATCACGACAGATCAGACACTACTTGAACTGAGCGATCTCAATCGACCGCTACTAAAGCGTTTGGCCCTTGAAGCACCGGGAACGTATGCGCATTCGGTCAACGTGGCGCACCTGGCGGAGACCGCGGCGCGGGCGATCGACGCCAACCCACTGCTGGCGCGGGTCGGGGCCTACTACCACGACGTGGGCAAGGTGGTCAAGCCGCAGTACTTCATCGAGAACCAGCCGCCGGGACGCAACCCGCACGACAGGCTGAAGCCGGCCACCTCCGCGTCGATGGTGCGCAACCACGTGCTGGAGGGAATCCGACTGGGAGGCGAGGGCAAGCTGCCGGATTCCGTGAAGGCGTTCATCAAGGAGCACCACGGTACGCAACTGATCAGCTTCTTCTACGATCAGGCGAAGGCGTCCGAGCCCGGGCTCGAGCCCGACCCGCGCGTGTTCCGCTATCCGGGTCCCACGCCGCAATCGCGCGAGACCGCGATCCTCATGCTCGCCGACTCGGTGGAATCGGCCACGCGCGTGCTGTCGGACCCGACGCCCGAGCGCATCCGGGGCGTCGTGGATCAGATCGTGGACGCCAAGATGAGCCAGCATCAACTGGACGAGTCCCCGCTCACGCTGGGGGATCTGCGCGCCGTGCGCGAGGTGCTCGTGACCGCGCTCAGCAACATGCATCACCAGCGCATCGACTACCCGAACGGCGTCCGCGCCGACGGGGCGGCCGCCAGGGAGGAGGACGACGGCGAGGCCGCGTCCGGCCCGGACTCGGAGGCCGCGAGCGCGGCGGGCGCGAAGGGCGGCGCGTCCGCCCCCGTGAGCGGGTAGGCTCGGTTGGCGCTCGAGGTGTCGGTGCAGCTCGGGGGCGTCCCCGCGCCGAACCTCGACCCGCGGCCCCACTTCGAGCTCATGCGCAGGGCGGCCCTGCGGGCGCTGCGCTCCGCTGGCCACGAGGAGGGATTCCTCTCAGTAACGCTCCTCGGGGACGACGCCATCGCCGCACTGAATCTGACTCACCTGGGCCACTCCGACCCGACCGACAGCCTGTCGTTCCGCCTCGCGGGTCCCACCGGAGAGCTGGAGGCCGATGTCTACGTCGGCCACGAGTTCGCCGCGCGGGTGGCCGCCGAAGAGGGCATCGCTTGGGAAGAGGAGCTCGTGCGCCTCACCGTCCACGGCACCCTCCACGCGCTCGGCCGGGACCACCCGCCCGGGCCCGACCGCGTCTCCAGCCCCATGTGGAGCGAGCAGGAGTCCATCGTGCGGGAGGTCCTGACCTCGTGACGGCTCCCCGGACGACCGTAGGCGGCGAACGCCCGCCGGCACCCGACCAGCAGGAGCCGCGCGAGACGGCCCACGCCGAGCGCCTGGAGCACGTCCGGTCGTTGCTGGAGCGCGGGGACGACGCGACGCTGATCGCGGCCTTGCAGGAGCTCCACCCCAGCGACGTCGCGGACGTGGTCGAGGAGCTCACCGACGAGCAACGGCTGCACGTGATGGAGGTCGTGCCCGCGGATCTGGGCTCGGAGACCCTCGCCGAGATGCACCCGGAGGGCCGACCCGAGGATCTGCTGGTCGCGCTGGAGCCCGGGCGCAGCGTGGAGCTCCTGGGCGAGCTTCCCGACGACGACGCGGCGGACCTGCTGGGCGAGCTGGACCCGCAGGAGCGGGCGCGTCTGCTCGGCTTGCTGCCGCGGCGCGAGGCGGTGGAGCTGAGCCGTCTCCTCGAGCACGACGAGGAGTCGGCCGGCGGCATCATGACCACCGAGTTGGTCGCCGTGTCGGTGCACGCTACGGCCGCCGAAGCGCTCGTCGAGGTCCGCAGGCAGGCGCGCGGGCTCGAGGACGACTTCTTCACGGTTTTCGTGGTGGATCTCCTGCAGCGGCTGGTCGGCACGGCCCGCCTCCAGGATCTGGTGATCGCCGATCCCGACTCGCGCATCGAGGAGGTCCTGGACGAGCCGCGCGTCACGGTCCCTCCCGAGATGGATCAGGAGGAGGTCGCCCGCATCATCGCCCGCTACAACTTGCCGGCCGTGCCCGTCGTGGACCCCGCCGGGGCCCTGCTGGGACGTATCACGTTCGACGACGTGATCGACGTGATCGAAGCCGAGCAGACCGAGGACATCCTGCGACTCGCCGGCGCCAGCGAGGACGAGGAGGTGCGCGGCGGCTGGCTGGAAGCGGTGCGCAGCCGCTTGCCGTGGCTTACGCTGAACATCCTGACCATCGGACTCAGCTCGGTGGCGATCTGGCTGTTCGACAGCGTGGTGGTGGCGTTCACCGTGCTGGTCGCGCTCATGCCCATCGTGATGGCCCTTGGAGGCAACGCCGGAACGCAGGCGCTGGCGGTGACCATACGCCGCATCGCGCTGGGCGAGGAAACCGCGTCGCGGCGCTGGAAGGTGGCCGGCAAGGAGTTGATGGTGGGGCTCGTGAACGGCATGGTGCTCGGCGCCATCACGGCGGTGATCGTGTTTCTCTGGCAGGGCAGCCCGGCGCTCGCCGCGGTGATCCTGATCGCCCTGTGGGGCAACCTGATCGTAGCTTCCTTCGCGGGCGCGTTCGTGCCGATCGTGCTCGAGCGGTTGGGCGTCGACCCCGCGGTCGCTTCGTCCGTCTTCGTCACCGCGCTCACCGACCTGTGCGGCGTGGTGCTGCTGCTCGGCCTCGGCGCGCTGCTGCTCCTGTGAACGCGCCGCTGCCGGCTGAGCGGGAGACCGCGAGCCCCCCCGACCGTCCACCCACTCCGCCCAGGGCGAGCCGGATCGCGCGGGCGTGGACGATCATGAGGCGCCTCACGCCGTTCGTGTTCGCCTTTCTGCGCGACAAGCGGCGCTGGCTGCTCTTCGGCACCCCGGCTCGGCGCAGCCGCGACGCCCACGAGCGGCGCGCCACGCGTTTGATGAACGCCATCGCCGCCCTGGGCCCGACCTTCATCAAGCTGGCGCAGGTGTTCAGCGCGCGCGCCGACATCCTGCCCGAGCCGTACCTCTCGATCATAGGCCAGTTGCAGGACCGCGTCCCCGCCGTCGGCCCCGACGCCATCGAGGCCGTGGTCGCGGCCGAGCTCGGCCAGCCGGTGAGCGAGCTGTTCGACGCGTTCGAGCGCGAGCCGGTGGCGGCGGCGAGCCTGGGCCAGGTCCACAAGGCTCGCGTCGGGGAAGAGAACGTGGCGATCAAGGTGCTGCGGCCCGGCGTGGAAGACCTGGTCGCGCTGGACCTGGACATCTCGTTCCGCCTGCTCTTCCTGCTGAACATCATGTTTCCCAACCACCACGTGCGTGCCCTGACGACCGTGGTGAGGGAGTTCAGCGTGCGCGTGCGCGAGGAGATGGATTTCCGCGAGGAAGCCGCCCACATGGCCACCTTCCACAAGCATTTCGCGGACCTGCCCGGCGTGCGCGCGCCGGCCGTGCTGGACGCCTTCACGCGGCGCCGCGTGCTGGTGATGGAGTGGATCGACGGCGACAAGATCGACCGCCTGCACAAGCGCTTCGCCAGCCGCGAGCTGGATCACGGCGACCTGATGGAGACGCTGACCGAGGTGTACGTGCGCATGCTCCTGGTCGAGGGCTTCCTGCACGCGGATCCGCACCCCGGCAACATCATAGTCGAGGCGGACGGGACGCTGGTCTTCCTGGACTGGGGCATGGTGGTCAACCTCGGGGCGGCCACCCGCGAGCGCATACTGAAGCTGTCCCTCGCGGTCTCCCGCGAAGACATCGACGGGATGATCAGCGGCATGTACGAGCTGGGGATGATCGATCCGCAGATCGCCCGCGCCGAGATCCGCGACGCGGCGAGCGAGCTGCTCGGCATCATGAACCGGGCGCGGGAGCTCGGTCAGAAGCGCGTGCAGGAGGCCGTCCAGGAGATCCTCGACACCTTCTATACCTGGCCGCTGATCCTGCCCAGGGAGCTCGTCTACCTGTTCCGCGCGGCGGCGCTCCTGGAGGGGATCGGTATCGGCTACGACCCTGCGTTCAACGGGATCGAGCCGATCAAGCGCGTGATCCGTCGCATGAAGGGCGAGATTCTCAGGGAGACTGCGCGCGAACCGGCCCGCGTGCTGGGCAACATCGCTGGCGAGGCGCGCTCCGCGCTGGTGGCCGTGCAGGACCTGCTCAAACGCGCCGAGCGGGAGGAGTTTCGCGTGCGCATGCATCCCCGAGATCAGCGCTCGGGCGAGCGCTTCCTGCAGTTGCAGGTACGCCGCGTGTTGCTCAGCATCTTCGCCCTGACCATCTCGCTGATAACGTCCATCACGTTCATCGTGCTACGCAATCCGTGGGTCCTGGCCGCGGGCCTACTGCTGGCGCTGGTGTTCTTCGTGACCGTCCTCTTCATCCCCGTCCACCTGCTGGAGAACCCGCTGCGCCACGCGCGCTCCATCCAGCGCGACCGCTAGTCCAGCCTGGCCTCGACGGCCTTCCCCGCGCGGCGGCCGGGGTGAAGATTGTCGCCAATCCCCGCGTACAGTCAGCGAGGTCGGTAGCGGCCTCGTACGCCATGAATTCAAGGGAAAGGAGCGCGTAATGATGCGCGTGATCCGGACGCTGGTCGTAGCCTTCGTCGTCCTCGCCACGGGTGCGTGCACCATCGTCGACGAGACCGAAATCGCGGTGAAGAAGAGCTTCGGCGGCGACGTGAGTGAAGAGGCCGTCCGTCAGGGCATTCAGTCGTACATCGCGCCGTGGAACTGGGGCGCGAGCTTCACCAAGTATCCGCTGCGTGAGGTGCAGTTCCCGGCCGAGGGGCGTGCCGAGGTGATCGAGATCCTCACGAGCGATCAGCTCAAGGTGGCCATCGAGGGTGCGCTCCGATACCGGATCGAGCCGGAGGCCGCGGTGAGCTTGTACCTGACCGTGGGTGGGCCGCGGGACGTGCACTCCTACGTCTACAACGCCTACCGTAGCGCCGCGCGCGACGCGGTCGCCGGGTTCACCGCCACGGAGCTCCTCAGCCAGGGCCGCGACGCGGTCGGCGAGCGCATCCGCGAATTGGTCGGCGCGCGCATCGTCGACAAGGGGATCATCCTCACCGACTACTTCGTGCGCGATATCGACCCGCCGGAGAAGATCCGGGTGGCGATCGAGGAGAAGCTCGCGGCTGAGCAGGAGATCGAGCGAGAGCGCCACAGGATCCAGATCGAGCAGGCCAAGGCGGAGCAGCGCCGGGCCGAGGCCGAGGGCATCCGCGACGCGCAGCGCATCATCGCCGAGTCGTTGAGCCCCTCCTACCTGGCCTACGAACGCATCAAGGCGCTGCACGCGGCGGCGATCGGGGAGAACAACACGATCATCGACGTGGAGGGCAACGTCAGCCCGATCGTTGGCGGACTGCGCTAGGGACGGGAGCCCGGCGCTGCGATGCTGCGGCTGATTTCGAACCCCGGGGGGCGGCGACCTCCCGGGGTTCTTCTTTGCCAAACCCGGTGGTGTGGCGAGCGCCCGTTGTCCGACGCGCGGCCGGGCGTCACTGTGAGCCGTTCGTCGACAAGGAGCTCCGTCCGTCTTGGAGGCCCCGTGCGCCGCCGCCGCCTTACCCTTTGCATCGCCGCCACCTCTCTCCTCGCCTGTTCGGCGGCCCCGCCGCCGGCCCCGTTCGACGTCGTGGAGACCACTATCGCGGAAATCCAGCGCGCGGTGAGGGCCGGAGGGACTACCTGCGTGGAGGTCGCGCAGGCGTACCTGGACCGCATCGAGGCGTACGACGTCGCGCGCGGGATCCACGCCATCACCGACGTGAACCCGGCGGCCCTGGAGCGCGCCGCGGAGTTGGACGCGGGCCTGGCGTCGGGTGAGGAGGCGGGGCCGCTCTTCTGCGCCCCGGTGCTGGTCAAGGACAACTTCGACACGCACGATCTGCCCACCACAGGCGGCTCGATCGCGCTGCGCGGCAGCGTCCCCCCGGACGACGCGTTCATGGTCCGACGCCTGCGCGAGGCCGACGCCATCGTGATCGCCAAGACCAACATGGCGGAGTGGGCGTTCAGCCCGCGCGAGACCGTGAGCTCCTCCTACGGGACGACGGCCAACGCGTACGCGCCCGACCGGGTGCCGGCGGGGTCCAGCGGCGGCACGGCGTCGGGGGTAGCGGCGAGCTTCGGGGTGGTGGGAATGGGCAGCGACACGGGCAACTCCATCCGCGGCCCGGCCTCGCACCTGGCGCTCTTCGGCATCCGCTCCACCATCGGCCTGACCAGCCGGGACGGCGTGATTCCGTTGGCCTTCGATCGGGACATCGCGGGCCCCCTGGCGCGCACCGTCGAGGACGCCGCGCGCGTGTTCAACGTGGTCGCCGGCTACGATCCGGCGGATCCCTACACCGAGCTGGGCCGCGGCCGCCGCGAGGACGACTACACCGCGTTCCTGGACGCCGACGGCCTGCGCGGCGCCCGCATCGGGGTGCTGCGCGCGCTGGTCGATACCGAGGACGCGGACAGCGCCGTGCTGCGGGTCTTCGCTCAGGCGCTCGTGGACCTGGAACGGCTGGGCGCGGCATTGGTGGACCCGTTCGAGGTGCCCACCCTGGACCAGCACCTCGGCGCCCAGGGGCTCTTCTGCCGCGCGTTCCGCTACGACGTCGGCCGGTACTTCGCTTCGCTCGGAGACGACGCCCCGATCCGCGACGTGCTGGAGGTGATGGAGGACGACCGCTACCACGAGCGCTCGCTGCGCGCGCTCGAGTTCTTCGCCGGGGGCCCGCTGGACGTCGCGCCGCCCGACGAGGATCCGCCTTGTCCCGCGTACGCGGACCACCCGGGCCGCCAGGCCTTCCTCGCGGACCTCGTCGCGGCGATGGACGAGGCCCGCGTGGACGCCATCGCCTACCCGACCTGGACCAACCCGCCGGCGCACCTGGACCGCGCCACCGAGGAGTACCGCGGCGACAACAGCCAGCTCATCGCGCCCGCCACGGGCACGCCGGCGGTGTCCGTGCCCATGGGCTACACGTACGGGAGCTTGCCCGCCGGCCTGCAGTTGCTGGCGCGCCCGTACGACGAGGGGCTGCTCTTCCGGCTGTCCTACGCGTACGAGCGGGGCACCGCGCACCGCGTACCTCCCGCGGGGTTCCCGGCGCTCCGGCAGCCGGCCGCGCCGTGACGTGTGCCGCGAGGCGCCGTCGCCTTTGACAGCCCTCGTAGAGGCCGGGCATCTTCGGTTATGCCGTCTGCCCCCGCGGATCCGGCCCCGCGGGGCCGGCCGGACAAGCTCATCGAGGCGTTTCGCGCCGGCCGGCGCGCGGCGCTGGCCCGGGCCATCTCCATCGTCGAGGACGAACGCGAGGGCGCCGACGGGCTGCTGGACGCCATTCACGCCGATCTGGGGCGTGCGCACCGGCTGGGCGTCACGGGCCCCCCCGGCGGCGGCAAGTCCACGCTCACGGCCGCGCTGATCGAGCGCCTGCTGGCCCGCGACGAGTCCGTGGGGGTCGTCGCCGTGGATCCCACCTCGCCCTTCACCGGGGGAGCGCTGCTGGGCGACAGGATCCGCATGAACGACGTCGCCCAGGGCCCGGGCGTGTTCATCCGCTCGATGGCCACACGCGGCTCGCTGGGCGGACTCGCGCTGGCGTCCAAGGAGGTCGCCGACGTGATGGACGCCTTCGGCTTCGACCGTGTGATCGTGGAGACCGTAGGGGTCGGCCAGTCCGAGCTCGACATAGCCGCCGCCGCCGACACCACGGTGGTCGTCCTGGTGCCCGAGTCGGGCGACTCGGTCCAGGCGATGAAGGCGGGCCTCATGGAGATCGCGGACTTGTTCGTGATCAACAAGGCGGATCGCCCGGGCGCCGAGAAGCTCACCAGGGAAGTCGAGCTGATGCTGCACCTCAGGGCGGGCCAGGCCCTGCGCCAGGTGCCGGCGCACCACGGCGTGGACCTCGGCAAGGTGCGCAGGCGTTGGTCCGATCGCGCGCGCGCACGTGCCGCGGCGGACGCGACGGGCGCCCGCGAGGCGGGCGTGATCGACGCCCCCGAGGCCCCGGCCGCCGAAGAGGAGTGGACCCCTCCGGTCCTGCAGACCGTCGCGCGCGACGGCACAGGGGTAGACGAGGTGCTCGCGACCATCGAGAAGCACCGCGAGTGGCTCGCCGCCTCGGGTGAGCTGGAGCGCAGGCGGCGCGAGCGAATCAAGGAGCGCGTGCGCCAGACGGTGGACCGGAAGCTCCGCTTCATGGCCTGGCGGGACGGGCAAGGGGAGCGCCTGCTGGAGGAATCGATGCCCGCTCTGGTGGCGGGGAACGAGACCCCGTCCGCGGTCGCGGCCCGGATCGCGGCGGCCGTGCGGGGGTAGGGGCCAGGTTGAGCGGACGCTGAGCGAGGAGTAGGAATGGGAGTCATGGAGCGCGACGTGCCGGCGGGGACCGAGGCGGTCACGGCGGAGGAGGCCGAGCGGCTGACCCGTCGGATCGAGGCGCAGGCCGCGGAGCTACGGCGTCTCGAGACCGAGCTGGCCGAGTGGCGTAGCGCGTTCGAGGCCACGCCGGCGCGCGACGAGCCGTTCACCACCATCTCCGGGGCGGCGGTCGCCCCGCTGTACACGCCGGCCGACCAGGCGGACTCGGACTACTCCGCGGACCTGGGGCTGCCGGGCGTCTTCCCGTTCACCCGCGGGCCGTACGCGACCATGTACCGGACGCGGCTCTGGACGATGCGGCAGTTCGCGGGTTTCGGCACCAGCGAGGAGACCAACGAGCGCTATCACTATCTGCTGGATCATGGGCAGACGGGGCTTTCCGTGGCGTTCGATTTCCCGACCCTCATGGGCTACGACTCGGATCACCCGCGGTCGCTGGGTGAGGTGGGGAAGTGCGGCGTGGCGATATCCAGCGTCGCGGACATGGAGACGCTGTTCGACGGGATCCCGCTGGACCAGGTGTCGGTGTCCATGACGATCAACGGCCCCGCGATCATCCTGTTCTGCTTCTACGTGGTCGCCGCCGAGCGCCAAGGCGTCTCCGCGGACGAGCTGCGCGGCACGGTCCAGAACGACATCCTGAAGGAGTATCAGGCGCAGCACGCGTGGGTGTATCCGCCCGAGCCCGCGCTGAAGCTCATCGTGGACATGTTCGAGTGGTGCGCCCAGAACGCGCCCAAGTACAACCCGATCAGCATCAGCGGCTACCACATCCGCGAGGCGGGCGCCACCGCCGCGCAGGAGTTGGCCTACACCCTGCGCAACGGCTTCGAGTACGTGGAGCGTGGGGTCGAGCGCGGCCTGGACGTCGATTCCTTCGCGCCTCGCCTCAGCTTCTTCTTCGACGTCCACAACGACTTCTTCGAGGAGGTCGCGAAGTTCCGGGCGGCCCGGCGGATCTGGGCGCGCCGGCTGCGCGATCAGTACGGGGCGAAGAATCCGGAGTCCTGGAGACTGCGCACGCACGCGCAGACGGCGGGCGTGTCCCTCGTCGCGCAGCAGCCGGAGAACAACGTCGTACGGGTGGCCTACCAGGCCCTCGCGGCGGTGCTGGGCGGCACCCAGTCGCTACACACCAACTCGCTGGATGAGACGCTGGCGCTGCCTACCGAAAAGTCGGCGCGCATCGCGCTGCGCACCCAGCAGATCCTGGCCTACGAGACCGGCGTCCCGAACACGATCGATCCGCTGGCGGGCTCGTACTACGTGGAGGCGACCACCGACAGGCTGGAGCGCGAGGCGGAAACGATCTTCGATGAGATCGACGGTACTGGGGGTGTGGTCGCGGGCATCGAGCGTGGCTACTTCCAGAGCGCAATCGCGCGCAGCGCCCGGCGCCAGCAGCGCGAGATCGAGGAAGGGGAGCGGCTGGTCGTGGGCGTGAACGAGTTCATGGGCGGAAACGAGGAACTGCACATCGACACCCTGCGCATCGGCGAGGAGGCCGCGCTCAGCCAGGCCGAGCGGCTGGGGGCCCTGCGCGAGGGGCGTGACCAGGCCGCTCTGGACGCCCAGTTGGAGCGGCTGCAGGATACGGCTCGCGCGGGCGGCAACGTCCTCGAGCCGATGCTGGACTGCGTGCGCGCCCACGGCACCCTGTACGAGATCAGGCACGCCCTGGAGCAGGTATACGGAGCCTTCAAGGAGCCCGTATTCTTTTGAGCGATGTTCCAGCGGGGACGGAGGAGCCTCCCTCCGGACGTTCCCATTCCCCCCTCGCGCCGTTCGCGCGAAGGCGTACGAAGAACTCGCTGACCGGCCGCCGTGCAAGGCGCTGAGACCGCCCTGGAAGCGCTGACCGTCGGTCAGGTGGCCTGGCGCATCGCGCTCGCGCTCCTGCTGGTCGCCGCCAACGGCTTCTTCGTAGCTGCCGAGTTCGGCCTGGTGGGCGCCCGGCGCACCAAGATCGAGTCGCTGGCGCGAGACGGGCACCGCCTGGCGATCGTCGCGCGCCGCGCGCTCAGGCGGCTGGACCACTACCTCTCGGCGACCCAACTGGGCATCACGCTGGCCTCCATCGGCCTCGGCTTCGTGGCCGAGTCCACGGTGGCGGCGGTGCTGATCCAAGCGTTCGGCGGCCTGGCCGGGCCCTGGGACGTGCTCGCCTCGCACACCGTCGCGGGAGCCATCGCGTTCGCCGTGATCACGGTCCTGCACATCGTTCTCGGCGAGCTGGCGCCCAAGTCGCTGGCGATCGCCAAGCCGGAAACGGTGAGCATGTGGACCGTCGTTCCGTTGATGGCCTTCGCGTGGATCCTCGCCCCCTTCATCTACGTTCTGAACGGGCTGGCCAACCGACTGCTGCACATGGTGGGGCAGCGGCCCGTCTCCGAGATGCACCACGTCCACGAGCCGGACGAGATAGAGATCCTGGCCATTCAAAGCGCCGCCGCCGGTCGGCTGGGGGAGGAGCCCGTCGACATGATCCGCGGCGTGTTCGACCTGTCGGAGACGACGGCGGAAGAGGTCATGACGCCGCGCACGGAGGTGGTCGCCGTGCCGCGCGAGGGGGGAGTGGCGGAAGCCGCGCGGCTGATCATCGAGGAGGGCCACTCGCGCCTGCCCGTGTACGAGGAGTCGCTGGATCACGTGGTGGGCGTCGTCGTCGCACGCGACGTCTGGCGCGCCGAGCGCGAGGGCGCGCACGACCTCGATGCCATCATGAGGCCGCCCAACTTCGTGCCCGACTCGAAGTCGGTGGAGGATCTGCTGCGCGAGATGCAACTCGAGCGGGTGCACCTGGCGATCGTCGTCGACGAGTTCGGCGGCACCGCGGGCGTCGTGACGATGGAGGACCTGGTCGAGGAAATCGTCGGCGAGATCCAGGACGAGTTCGACAGCGAGCGCCCCGACATCGTCCACGGCCGCGACGGGCAGGTCTTCCTGGAGGCGTCGCTGTCGCTGGCGGACGTGAACGATCGCCTGGAGTTGGACCTGCCCGAGGACGAGTACACTACGCTGGGCGGATACGTCATGGGGCTCCTGGGCCGCATCGCCCGCCAGGGCGACGTGATAGAGTCTCCGGTGGGCCGCCTGTCGGTCCTGGCGATGGACGGCCGGCGCATCGAACGGGTACGCCTGGAGCTGCCTCCCGCCCAGTCCGACCCGACGCCCGAGTGAGCGGCTGGTGGCGTCGCCACTTCGACGAGACGTGGTTCAGGCTGCACCGCGACCTCTTCGGAGAGGAGCGCTCCCGCCAGGAGGTGTCCGCCCTGCGCGAGCTGCTGGGCCTTCCCGCCGGTGCCAGCGTGCTGGACGCGCCCTGCGGCTGGGGCCGCCACGCTGCGCTCCTCGAAGCCGGCGGCTACCGGACCTTCGGCGCCGACCTGTCCCGCCCGCTTCTGGGCCACGCCGTCGCCGCGAACCGCAGGCTGGGCGTGCCCGCCCGCTACTCGTGCGCCGACCTGCGCGCGTTGCCCTTCGGCTCGGCGAGCTTCGACGCGGTGGTTGACGTCTTCACGAGCGTGGGGCTGTTCGATGACGACGCGCAGGAACTCGCCGCGCTGGAGGAACTCGCCAGGGTCACCCGCCCCGGGGGCGTGCTGATCCTGGAGACGACGCACAGAGACGACATCGCGCGGCACTTCGCCCCCCGCGACCGCTGGCGCGCGTCGGACGGCACCGAAGTGCAGGTCCGCAGAAGGTTCGACCCCGTCTCTGGAGTGGCGCGTGAGCGGTGGCGGTGGCGCGGGCCGGAGGGCGACGAAGGTCGCTCCGAGCACAGGCTCCGCATCTACACCGCGGGGGAGGCGGTGGGGTTGATCGAGGCGGCGGGCTTCGCCCAGCTCGACCTGTTCGGCGACTGGGACGGCCGCGCCTTCGCCCACGACTCACCTAGACTCATCGTCCGGGCCCGGCGGATCTAGTGTGCCGGCGCCGAATGCCTACGGGACTTCTGCAACGGTACACTAGCCCTCGGTTTGGCGCCCAGCGACCACGGGGTGCCGGTTGGCTGCCGCGTAGCGACTGCGCCAGGTGCGCAGCGACTCCTCGGACAGCCCGTCGACCAGCAGGGTGAGGTTGTCCACGGCCCCGAGCACTTCGCTCTGTAGCCGACTCTGCTCGGTGGTCGCGTCGTCGCCGGCGGTGGCCGCCATGGTGATGCGCGACAACTGGCCCTTCACCTGGTCCTGGAGCATCCTCCTTACCTCCTGCACGCCGGCCGCGCGGTCCTTGCGTCTGCGCGCGCGCGCCGCCGCGAGCAGGAGGCCTTGCAGCAGGGCTACGATTATCGCCGTCAATACGATCGTCTCCGAACCCATCCTGACTTCCGACAGCAGGGGGATCAGGGAGACGGCGAGCACGGTCATGCTGGCGAGGAGGAGTTCGAAGTTGTTCGACGTCATGGGCAACGGGGGGTGCCGAGCCAGGCGCTGGGACGAAGCGGGTCGGGCGACCGTCGGCGGGCCACGGCCGGGACCTCGGGTGCCTTTCTATCTTGCTCCTGCGGCCCGCGTTGCGCTAGAGTGCCGCTCGCATCCACTTGCTGCGAGCCCGACATGAGCGATCGCAAAATTCGAGTTTTGGTGGCCAAGCCCGGTCTGGATGGCCACGACAGGGGCGCCAAGGTCATCGCCAGCGCGTTTCGCGACGCGGGCTTCGAGGTGATCTACACGGGGCTCCATCAGACGCCCGAGATGGTGGTGAACGCGGCGGTTCAGGAAGACGTGGATGTGGTGGCCCTGTCGATCCTCTCGGGCGCTCACATGACGCTCTTTCCACGCGTCAAGGAGCTGCTCGACGAGGAGGGCGTCGACCACGTGCTGCTCACCGGCGGGGGGATCATCCCCGAGGAGGACGCCGAGGAGTTGCACCGCCTGGGGGTCGGGCGCGTGTTCGGCCCGGGGACGCCGACGGCCGAGCCGATCGCCTACATCCGCGACTGGTTCGACGAGCACGCGCGCGATGCCCCCTAGCGCACCCGTCGCCGAGCCGGCCGAGGAGGGGTCGGGGCGCCTGCGCGGGCTCGTGGCGGAGCTGCGCGAGCTGGAGGACCGACTCCGCCAGGGCGGCGGCCCCGCCCGCATCGAGCGGCAGCACGAGCAGGGCAAGCTGACCGCGCGCGAGCGCATCGCGCTGCTGCTGGACCCGGACACCGCCTTCCTGGAGATAGGCCTCCTGGTGGCGCATGACCTCTACGAGGGCGGCGCCCCCGGAGCCGGGGTCGTGACGGGCGTCGGCGTGGTGGAGGGCAGGCCGGTGGTGGTCGTCGCGAACGACGCGACGGTCAAGGCCGGGTCGTGGTGGCCCGAGACCATCACCAAGATGCTGCGCGCTCAGGAGATCGCCATGCGATCCCGGGTGCCCATCGTGTACCTGGTCGATTCAGCCGGCGTCAACCTGCCCTACCAGGGAGGGGTGTTCCCCGGCCAGTACGGCGCCAGCCGCCTGTTCTACTACAACTCCATCATGCGCCACTATCTGCGCGTGCCGCAGATCGCAGCCGTCATGGGACCGTGCATAGCCGGCGGCGCGTACCTGCCCGCGCTGTCCGACGTCATCCTGATGGTGGAAGGCACGAGCTTCATGGGTCTGGGTGGACCCAACCTGGTGAAGGGGGCCACCGGGCAGTCGGTGGGGAGCGAAGAGCTGGGCGGCGCGTGGACGCACACCGCGCTCAGCGGCGTCGCGCACTACCGCGTAGCCGACGACGAGAGGTGCCTGGAGAAAATCCGCGGAATCATCGCGGACCTCCCGGGCGAGGGCGGGCCCGCGCCTCCCGACCCGAGCGCGGCCCCCGGGCGCGCGGCCGCCGACCTCTACCAGCTCCTGCCCGACGATCACCGGCAGCCCTACGACGTCCGGGAGGTGCTGGCGTGCCTGCTGGACGGGGGGGAGTTCGACGAGTTCCAGGCGGACTTCGCCCCGGAGATGATCTGCGGCACGGCGCGCCTGGCCGGCACGCCGGTCGGCGTGATAGCGAACGCGCGCGGCATGCTCAAGGATCCGCACGGCGGCCCGCCCAAGTTCGGCGGCATCGTGTACGCGGATTCGGCCGAGAAGGTGGCCTACTTCATCGACACCGCCAGCCGGCACCGGCACCCGCTGCTGTTCGTGCAGGACGTGAGCGGGTTCATGGTCGGTCCGGACGCGGAGCACGCGGGCATCATCCGGGCCGGCGCCCGCTTCGTGGAAGCCATGGCCACCGCCACCGTCCCCAAGATCGTGCTGACCATCAACCACGCCTCGGGGGCGGGTTATTACGCGATGGCAGGACAGGGGTTCGACCCCGACTTCATCCTGACCTGGCCCACGGGCCGGATGGGCGTGATGGAAGGGGAGAGCGCGGTCATGGCTCTGTTCGGCGCCAGGCTGGAGGAGCTGCGCGCCGCCGGCGCCGAGCCCGACGAGGAGTTGCGGTCCAGGATGGACGCCGTGCGCGCCGACTACGACCGCCAGTTGGACGCGCGGTACGCGGGCGCACGGGGCTTCGTGGATGCGGTCTTGGCGCCCGAGGAAACCCGCTCCGCGCTGGCGCTCGCGCTGTGGGCGGCCGGCCACAACAGCGGACCACACCTGGGGCCCTGGGGCGAGCTGACGGCAGAACGCGCGAGGCTTCCCGACTCGCCGCCGGCCCCGCGGGAGGATTAGTGGACTGTTACAGTCCACTAGCCGGCGCCCCAGCCGGCGTTACGCCGAGGCTTCGCGCGGGTGCGTCAGCGCCCGCACCCGCTCGCGGATTTCCTCCGCCGTTCCGTCCAGCCGGTAGGCCTGCACGATCGGTCGATCCTCGTCCTCGTGGTCTTCGACCCGGAAGAGCAGGATGGAGTGATCGTTCGGCGAGCGATGCACCTCCAGGTAGGCGTAGTCCCGCCCTGGGTGCGCGCCCGCTCCGACGCCGTAGTCGGCGTCCGAGCGGACCAGCGCCGCAAAGTCCTCGAGCCAGCCCTTGATCGTCTCGGCACCGTGCGCGTCAGCCATGGAGCTCTCTCCGTGCCGGGGAAGTCGCGTCGCGCGCCGTCGCGCTCCAGCCATGAGCATGGGCGCCGGTGCTGGTCGATGCAAACACCCGCGGGCCCCGACTGGATGGTTTGTCGAGCGCCGGGGCGCCGCATATCTTCGGGGCGCCGCGTTCGCTCCGGGCATGCAGGGAGCGGAGCCCCCATCAACAGATCGGCCAGATGCCGCCAGCGTCCATCCGCATCGCCTCGGGGCAGGGGTTCTGGGGTGACAGGCTCGATGCGCCCGTAGAGCAGGTGCGCAGGGGCCCCATCGACTACCTCGTCCTGGATTACCTGGCCGAGGTGACCATGTCCATCCTGGAGAAGCAGCGCAGCCGGGACCCCAGCCAGGGCTACGCGCGGGACTTCGTGCCGCTCACCGGAAAGATCTTCCCGGACCTGGTCGAGCGCGGCATTCGCGTGGTGGCCAACGCGGGTGGGGTCAACATCGAAGGGTGCCGCGACGCGGTGCTCGAGCAGGCCCGCGCCGCGGGCCTCGGCGGGCGCGCTCGCGTGGGCGCGGTGAGGGGCGACGACATCCTGGAGCGGCTGCCGGACCTGATCGAGCAGGGACACGAGCTCGCCAACATGGAGACAGGCGAGCCGCTGGCGTCGGTGCTGGACCGGGTCGAGGCGGCGAACGCCTACATCGGCGCCGCGCCCATCGTCGAAGCGTTGCGCCGGGACGCGCACGTTGTCGTCACGGGCCGCTCCACGGACACCGCGCTCACCTACGGGCCCATGATGCACGCGTTCGGCTGGAGCCCGGACGAGTACGACAAGATCGCGTCCGGCATCGTAGCCGGGCACATCAACGAATGCGGCGCGCAGGCTTCGGGGGGCAACTGCCTGGTGCGCTGGCGGGAGGTGCCGGATCTGGTCGACGTGGGCTATCCCATCATCGAGGCGGCCGCCGACGGCTCGTTCGTCGTGACCAAGCACGCCGGCACGGGAGGGATCATCTCGCCGGCGGTGATCAAGGAGCAGCTCCTCTACGAGATGGGCGACCCGCGCTCCTACATCACGCCGGACGCGGTGGCCGACTTCACGACCATCGAGCTCGCCGCCGCCGGCCCCGACCGGGTGCGCGTCAGCGGCGTGCGCGGCGCGCCGCCGACGCCCACCTTGAAGGTGTCGATATCCTATCACGCGGGCTGGAAGGCGGCGGGCACGCTCGTGTATGCATGGCCCGACGCGGTGGACAAGGCGCGCGCGGCGGACCGCTTGCTGCGGGAGCGACTCGACCGGCTGGGCATCGCGCTGGACGCGGTGCGAACCGAGTTCGTGGGTTGGAATTCGGCGCACGGCCATCTCGCCGGCCCGCCCCCCGAAGACCTTCCCGAGGTCCAGTTGAGGGTGGCCGTGCGTAGCAGCCAGCGTCGTCCGGTGGAGGAATTCGGCCGGGAGATCGCGCCGCTCATTCTGAGCGGACCCCCGACCGTGACGGGATTCGCCGGGGGGCGGCCGCGGCCGCAGCAGATCGTCGCCTACTGGCCGGCGCTGATCGACCGCGACGCGATCGAGTCGCAGTTGCGCGTAGACGTGACGGAGGCCTGATGACGACCATGCAGTTGCGACGATTGGCCCACGCCCGATCGGGGGACAAGGGAGACACCGTCAACGTAGGGGTGATCGCCTATGACGAGACTCATTATTCCCTTTTGCAAGAGCTACTTACCACCTCTCGTGTGAAGCAACACTTTGGTGACATGGTGGGCCAGGTCGAGCGCTTCGAGTTGCCGAACCTGGGGGCGCTCAACTTCCTGCTTCACGGCGCCCTAGATGGCGGGGGCACGGTGTCCTTGATGACGGACGCGCAGGGCAAGACGTTCTCTACGGCGATGCTGCGCATGGAGATCGAGGTCCCCGACGCTGTGGTGGAGGCGGGACTACCGGAGGAAGGCGCGTCATGAGGAACCTGACCCGGCTCAAGTACGACGAGCACGAGGGCGTGGCGCTGATCTCGCTGGATCGCCCGCGCAAGCGCAACGCCCTGGACGCGGCCACCGTGCACGAGTTGGGCGGCGCGATCGGCGCCGCGGAGGGGTCGGACCGGATCCGCGTGATCCTGCTGCGGGGAGAGGGGCCGGACTTCTGTGCCGGCGCGGACCTGTCGGAGATGGAAAAGCTCGTGTCCGCGGCGGGGCCCCTGGAGAACCTGCAGGACGCAGCGCAGCTCGGCGCGCTGCTGGTGCGCATGCGGCGCCTGCGCAAGCCGATCATCGCGGCGGTGCACGGCCACGCGCTGGCGGGCGGAGCGGGCCTCGCCACGGCGTGCGATCTGGTCGTGGCGGCGGACGACGCGGTCTTCGGCTATCCGGAGGTGAGGCTCGGCTTCGTGCCGGCCATGGTGATGGCCCTTCTGCGGCGGTCAGTGGGCGAGAAAAGGGCCTTCGAGCTGGTGGCCACGGGGGAGCCCATCTCCTCCGAGCGGGCCGTGGCGATAGGCCTCGCCAACCGCGTCTTCGCCGCCGACGGCTTCCAGGACTCGGCGCTGGAGTTCGCGGTCGAGCTCGCCAGACGGCCGGCTTCCGCGCTCGAGTTGAACAAGCGGCTGCTGTACGGCATGGACGGCGCCTCCTTCGAGGAATCGATCGCGCGCGGCGCGGAGATCAACGCGCTCGCCCGTCTCTCCGAGGAGACCCGCGCGGGAGTGCGGCGCTTCCTGGAAAGGCAGCCGCGGCCGTGAAGAGGGGGACCGGCGAGGTGGATCCGCACCTGGATCTGAAGATCGGGCTGTTCTTCGTGGCGGCGGCGCTCGGCGTGGGGGGCATGTTTTTCGGTAAGACGATCCTGGTCTACCTGGCCATCCTGGCCATCGGCATCGGCCTGCTGCTGCGTTTCCTCCCGGCGCGCGGCTCCCGCGCCTCGGATGATCCCGGGCAACCCCCCGGCGAGGCCGGGCCGGACTGAGTCCCCGCCGCCATGGCGGTGCCCCGCGGTAGGACCCAGCTCGGGAGGCATGACGGCTGGGACACCGACCCTCGCGCTCGCGCGCCGCGTGCTGAGCGAGCGCTACGGGCACGACGACTTTCGCGGCGTGCAGGGCGACGTCGTGCGCGCAGCGCTGGCGGGGCGGGACGTGCTCGCGCTCATGCCGACCGGCGCCGGCAAGAGCGTGTGCTTCCAGATCCCGGCCCTGCTCGCCCCCGGCACGACGCTCGTCGTGAGTCCCCTGATCTCGCTGATGACCGACCAGGTGGACCGCCTGCGCGCCCTCGGGGTGGAGGCCGCGGCGCTGCACGGAGCGCTGGAGCACGGGCAGCGAGAGCGAACCCTCGCGGCGCTCGCGGCGGGCGCGCTGAAGCTCCTCTACGTGGCGCCCGAGCGCTTCGGGTCGCGTCCCTTCGCGCGGGCGCTCGCGGCGGCGCGGGTGGCACGCCTGGCCGTGGACGAGGCGCACTGCATCGTCTCCTGGGGCCGCAGCTTCAGGCCGGCCTACCGCGGGCTGGGGGCGGTGCGGGCGCGCCTGGGCTGTCCCTGCACCGCGCTCACCGCGACCGCGACGCCGGCGGTGCGCACAGAGATCGTCGCCGAGCTGGGCCTCATCGACCCCGCTACCTTCGCCACCGGCGTGGACCGGCCGAACCTGCGCTGGGAGGTGGAGCGGCTGCGCGGAAGGCGCGCCAAGGACCTGCGCTTGCTGAACCTGGTGCGAGGCGAGCGCGCCGGCCGGGTGCTGGTGTACGCGGCCACCCGCCGGACCACCGACGCGCTCGCCGATCTGCTGCGCGGACGCGGCGTCGACGCGGTGGCCTACCACGCCGGCGTGAGCGACGCCGAGCGCGCCCGCCTGCAACGCCGCTTCCTGGGCGGGGACGCGCGCGTGGTCGTGGCCACGTCGGCGTTCGGCATGGGCATCGATCGGCCCGACGTGCGCGCGGTGGTGCACTACGACATGCCCGGGGCGCTGGAGGACTACGTGCAGGAGGCGGGCAGGGCGGGGCGCGACGGGCTGCCGTCCCGGTGCGTGCTGCTGTACGCCAAAGGCGACGAGCGCGTGCACGTGCAGCTCGGCCGCCAGTCCCATCCGCCGCCCGCCTTGGTGAGAGCGGTGCTCTCTTTCCTGCGCGCGCGCGCAGTCACGGGCGCGCCGCCCCACGGCGCCTCGTCGCTGCGGCTGCGGCCGGTAGAGGTCATGGGCGCGGTTCGGGGTCTGTCGGGACCGCAACAGCTCGAGGCGGCCATCCGCGTCCTGCGAGAGGAGGGACTCGTGGCGGCGGGGCGTCCCGATGCGCGGGGCGGCGTCTCGCTGGTCGTCGAGGGGGCGGGCGGACTGTCTCGCCGGGGCCGGGCGCGACGGCGCGAGGCGCTGGCGCGGGAGCGGGAGAGCCTCGCCGCCATGCGGGCGTACGCGCGAGCGCGGACGTGCAGGAGGGCGCTCATCCTGGCGCACTTCGCCGAGCCGGCGGGTCGCGGACCGTGCTCCGACTGCGACGTCTGCGCGCCCGCCGGGCCGCGTCCCGACCCTCCCGCGCGCACCCGCCGCGGACGCCCTCTTTGCGTGGGCGGTGTTCGTTCATAGGTTTTCAGGCTTGATCGGCCTCGCGGCCGACTACGAACCGAGCACCGACTCCAGCCAACGGCGGGCCGCGCGGGCGCCCTGCCGCGTGGTATAGACCATGGAGCTGTACCTAGACGAGAAGCACCAGCGGTTGCGCGCCGACGTGCGTGAATTCGCGGACAGCGAGATCGTGCCGATCGCCGCCGAGTACGACGTGCACTGTCGGTTTCCGTGGGACAACATCCGCAAGATGGCGGATCGGGGTTACTTCGGCGTGAACGTGCCGGAGGAGTACGGCGGCATCGGGCTGGACTATCTGAGCTACATTCTTGTCATCGAAGAGATCTCGCGCGCCGACGCCAGCCACGGCATCACCATCAGCGCGCACTCCACCCTGGGCATGTCGCCCATCGTCAACTTCGGCACCGAGGAGCAGAAGCGACGCTTCGTGCCGCTCCTGGCGAGCGGCAGGGTGCTGGCCGGCTTCGGCCTGACCGAGCCCGGATCCGGGTCGGACTCGGGCGGTTCTCGAACGGTGGGCGTGCGCGAGAACGGCGGCTGGCGCCTGTCCGGCAGCAAGATCTTCATCACGCACGCCGGCGTCGGCGAGGTTTTCGTGGTCACCGCGGTGACCGATCGGGACTCGGGGACAAGCGGAATCTCCAGCTTCATCGTCACCAAGCCGACGACCGACCTGGAGGAGGCCGAGCGCGTGGGTGTCGGCCACGCCGAGGAGCTGGCGCCCTTCACCGCGGGCGTCCGGGCGGGCAAGAAAGAGGACAAGATGGGGTGGCGCGCGTCGGACACGCGCGAGCTGTTGCTGGACGACGTCGACGTTCCCGCCGAGAACCTCCTCGGTGGAGAGGGCGAGGGATTCGTCAACTTCATGAAGACCCTGGACTCGGGCCGCATCGGCATCGGCGCGCTGGCCCTCGGGCTGGCCCAGGGGGCGTTCGACGAGGCGCTTCGCTTCAGCGGGAAGCGGCACCAGTTCGAGCGGCCGATCAGGGACTTTCAGGGCGTGCAGTTCTCCCTGGCCGACATGGCGACTGAAATAGAGGCGGGTCGACACCTGATCTACCACGCCGCCTGGCTCAAGGAGCGCGGGCGGCCGTACGGCAAGCAGGCGTCGATGGCGAAGCTGTACACCAGCGAGCTGGCCATGCGCACGACGACGCGCGCGGTTCAGCTCATGGGTGCATACGGATACACGAACGAGTACCCGGTCGAGCGGATGATGCGAGACGCGAAAGTCTGCGAGATCGGAGAGGGAACTAGCGAGATCCAGCGCATGCTGATCGCCCGGTCCCTGTTCCAGGAGGAGCAGGAGTAGCTCCGAGGGGGTCGTTCGGCCGCGGAGGCCGACGCCCCGAGCGCTACGGACGTGGGGCCAGGCGGACCACCGCGCCCACGTCTCCGGAGATCGCCGCGCGGACGCGCGACGCACTCTGGCCTGGTGTACACGGCCGGGTCCCCTCGTCGGAACGAGGCCGAGCTTTGCCGTACCATCGGTCCACGTCTACCGACGGGCGCGTGTCGTTCTCGCCCTTTCCCTCCGAGTCACCTTGGATTCGGACGGGCATGAAACGCGAAATCTTCATTTCGGCGACACCACAGGAGACGCGTGTCGCCATCCTCGAGGACGACGTTCTGGTCGAGGTGCGCGTGGAGCGCGCTGACGCCGAGCGCATCGTCGGCGACATCTATCTGGGTCACGTGCAGGCGGTACTGCCGGGGATCCAGGCCGCCTTCGTCGAAATCGGCACCGAAAAAGCCGGCTTCCTCCACGTGTCCGACGTCCTGCTGGACGACGACGATGAGGATGAGAACGGCAACGGCAACGACAACGGCGATGGAGACGGCGGCGGCGGTCGACGACGCTCCCGGCGCTATCCCCCCATCCAGGATCTGATCGCCAAGGGCGACAGCACGCTCGTTCAGGTCACCAAAGAACCCATCAGCACCAAGGGCCCGCGGGTCACGCGCCAGGTGTCCCTGCCGGGGCGGTTCGTGGTGTACATGCCGTATTCCACGCACGTGGGGGTCAGCCGCAAGATCGAGGGCAGGGAGGAGAGGTCGCGCCTGCGCGCGCTGGCCAAGGAGATCCTCCCCAAGGACTCGGGCGGGGTGATCATCCGGACCGTAGGGGAGGAGCTCACGCGGGACGCCTTCGAGCGCGAGCTGAACACCTTGATATCGGCCTGGAAGAAGATCGAGAAGCGGGCGACCTCCTCCAAGGCGCCGGCCGTCGTGCACCGGGAAGCGAAGCTCGTGCGCGGCGTGATCCGCGACGTGTTCAGCGACAAGGTGGACCGCATCGTCGTGGACCAGGCCGACCTCTACTCGGAGATCAGGCAGTACCTCCACGGCATGGACCCGGGCCTGCTGGATCGGGTCCAGTACGACGCCGAGCCCGAGCCGCTGTTCGACCGGCACGGCATAGAGGACGCGATCCAGGTCGCTTTCGAACGCCGCGTCGACCTCAAGTCCGGCGGGTACCTGGTCATCGAGCCCACCGAGGCGCTCGTGTCGATCGACGTCAACACGGGCCGCTTCACGGGCAAACGCGATCCCGACAAGACCATCCTGCGGACCAACCTGGACGCGGCGCGCGAGGTGGCCCGACAGCTTCGGCTGCGCGACATGGGCGGCATCATCGTCGTGGACTTCATCGACATGGAGGTCAAGGGTCACCAGGACCAGGTGATGCAGGAGCTCCGCACCTGGCTGGGCCGCGACCGAGCCCGCACCAAGGCGTTCCACATCTCCGAGCTGGGCCTCGTGCAGATGACGCGGCAGCGGGTACGCCCGTCGCTGTACCAGGCCATGACCGAGAGGTGCACGCACTGCGGCGGCGCCGGGCGCGTGTTCACGCCGGAGACCGTACTGCGACGTGTGGAGCGCGCGCTGAAAAGGGTCGCGCTGGGTGGCGCGGAGAAGAGCATGACCGTGCGCGTGCACCCGGAGGTGGCGCTGTACGCGCTGGAAGAGGAGCACGACTTCGTGCGCCGGCTGCAGGGCGCTCATCGCCTGGAGTTCATGCTGCGCGATGATCCCCTCCTGCGGCAGGACGAGTACCGCCTGCTCGCGGGCTCGGCGGGCACCGACGTGACCAAGCGGTACGCCGAGCGGTGAGCCGGAGGGCGCCGCGGCGCGCCCGGCGCACCGGTCCGAAGCAGGCCTCCGCTGCGCTTGACACGTCGAAGGCTCGCGGCGATCTTTTCCGGTCTTTAACCGATCCGAACGGCACACGAATGTACGCGATTATCCGGACCGGCGGTAAACAGTTTCGAGTGGAGCCCGGAGACACCCTCCGCGTGCCCTCCATCCAGGCCGAAGTGGGCGCTACCATCTCGATAGACGAGGTGCTGCTCGGCGGCGGTGAGGAGGACATCGTGGTGGGCACTCCCCTGCTCGACGGAGCGTCTGTCCAGGCGGAGATCGTCGCCCACGGCAGGGGCGAGAAGATCATCGTCTTCAAGTGGAAGCGGCGCAAGAACTACCGCCGCAAGCAGGGGCACCGGCAGGGCTTCACCGAGATACGCGTCGACACGATCGATCTGGGCTGAGCGCCGCGCGCCGGCCGCGAGCGGTCGGAGCAGCGCGGCCCGAGGAGATGGGACATGGCACACAAGAAGGGTGTCGGCTCGACCCGCAACGGGAGGGACTCCAACCCGCAGTACCTGGGTGTCAAACGGTACGGCGGGGAAAGCGTGCGCGCGGGCAACATTCTCGTGCGTCAGCGGGGCACCAAGCTCCACCCCGGGCGCAACGTCGGCCGCGGCCGTGACGACACGCTGTTCGCGCTGATCGACGGAGTGGTGACCTTCGAGCGGAAGGATCGGTCCCGCAAACAGGTCTCGGTCTACCCGCGGGAGGCCTAGCCGGCCAGCCGGCGCGGCGCCGGCCGTGTGGCCCGCGAAGATGCCGTGTGCGGCCCGGAATCGTCCATCGATCCGGGCCGTTCTTCATATCCCCAGCGGGGAGCGTTGGCGGCCATGAGCGACGACAGCAGCGCGCGCGACGAGCACCCGGTCGGCGGACCCGGTCCGCAGCACGGGACCACGGCTCTGGATTCGATCCGTGAAGCGGACATAGAGCCCTACACGGGGCTCGCCTGGGTGGGGACGGTGTCCAAGGCGGCCGCGATCTTCCTCTTGGTCGCCCTGCTGGGGCAGTTCGTCGCCGGGCTCAGGGAGAACGGAGTCGCCGAGTTGCCGTTTCTGCTGGGCGAGACGGCGCGGACCTTCGTGCTGATGGTGGTTCTGTGGGGGGCCGGAGACCTGGTCCGCCTGCTGGTCGACGCGGGTCACGACCTGCGGGCCCAGCGCGTCCTGCTCACACGCCTCGAATGGCGCACGCGGAACCTGATCGACCGGGAAGGGGACTCAGAGCCCGGAGGTTGACGCCGCCGGCCCTTCTTCCGTCGCCTCCACGAACGCACCGGCGTGCGCCTCCCGCTGCGGCGCGGTAGCCAGGCTGACCGCTATCAAAAGCGCCACGTTCACCGCCAGCCCCAGCAAGCCCTCGTGGATGTCCCAGGGGCGCAAATGGCCGTTGAAGAAGAAGAACAACGTCGTGGCGGTGCCTCCGGCCAGGCCCGCGAGCACGCCGGGGGTCGTGGCGCGGCGCCACAGCAGCGCCGCGTAGACCGGCGGCGCGAGCTGATCCACCACGCCGTACGCCCCCAGCAGCAGCTGCACCAGGTTGACGCGCAGCACCACCGCCAGCAGGTACGCGATCGCCCCGATCACGACCACCAGCGCCTGCATGGACAGGCGGGCGCGCCGCTCCTCCATGCGCGCGAAGGGCTGGATTCCGTCCTCTACGGCGATCGACGCGGCGCCGTGCAGCAGCGCGTCGCCGGTGGACATGGACGCCGACAGCGCGCCGGCGCAGAACAGCCCTACCACGAGCGCGGGCAGCCCGGTCTCCAGGATCATGTGCGGCAGGATGAAGTCCGACGACGGCGGCGCGGTGGGGAAGAGGACCCCCGCGAAGCCGATCAGAAAGATCGGAATCAGGAACAGCTGGAACGTGGGGAAGAGCACGACCGTGCGCCGGATGGTCTCATCGCTGCGGGCCGTGAAGGACTTCATGAACAGGTGCGGCCACATCAGGAAGCCGATCGCGGACGCCAGGATGGCCGAGCTGAACCCGCCCCACGTCCACGGATCGCCGCTGCCGGTGAGGCCCGGCAGCGTGAGCAGCTCCGGGCGCGCCTCCGCGATGCGCTCGAACATCGGCCCGATCCCGCCGTACAGCGTCGCGGGAATGTACACGCCGAGGGTCCAGGCGATGGTCAGCATGAACACGCCCTGGAAGACGTTCGTCCAGCCGATCGCGGCAACGCCGCTGCGCAGGACGTAGAGGAGCACGACGCCGTATGCCACCGCGGCGCCGGCCCAGAAGGGTACGTGACCGTCGGTGACCGCCTCGAAGACGATGCCCGCGCCCGACATCTGCAGCATGAGGTACGGGATGAAGGCCAGCACGGACACCACCGCCAGCCCGGCGGACAGCCCGCGGCTGGGAAACCGGCCCACGACCAGCTGCGCCTGCGTGACGAAGCCGAAGCGCCGGCCGAGCCGCGCCGCGCGCGGGCCGATCCAGTACCAGGGGACGATGCCCAGCACGCCGTACGCCAGGATGTAGAAGGCGGCCGCTCCCCTGGAGTACGCCCAGCCCGGGCCGCCCAAGAAGGCGAAGGCGCTGAAGATCGTCGCGCCCGTGACGAAATACATGGCCAGCAGGCCGAAACCGCGGTCCGCCGCGACGTAGCCCGCCACGCTCTTGGAGACGCCGCGACCGGCCAGGAGCCCGATCCCCAGGGTGACCGCCAGGTATCCGGCCACCACCAGGGTGACGGTCTGCCACTGCTCCATCAGCGCGTCCCCCTCCGGCGCGCAGCATCCCGTACGCTCACTCGCGCCCGGGGAGCACGTGGTAGAGCAGCAGCACGACGCCCGACAGCGCCACCAGGCCGGCGTACCACGCCAGCACGAAGGGCAGCCCTCCGACCAGCGGGAGAGCGCGGTTGAAGGGAATGACTCCCGGGAAAGTCACGCCGACCGCGTACGCCAGGAAGAAGGCGCCGATCAGCGCGTGCCTCACGCCTGGGGCCCCGCTTCCTCGAGGCGCTCCAGGCCCTGCGCCATCGCGTCGAAGGAGACCGACAGCTCGTCCAGGAGCGCGCGCAGCGCCGGGGCCGGCAGGCCGTCGGCGCCGACCTGGGACTTGAGATGCCGGGTCTTGCGCGCGGCCGCCCTGAGCCGGGCTGCCGGGTCGAGCGCCTGGTCGCCGTCGTCGTCCCCGAACGGGTTCACGCGCCTGGGGCCGTCGTCGCCGCCACCGAAGAGATTGCCGTCGCCCAAGGAAGCGCCTCCAGGAAGAGGGTGGGAACCGGGGCCCCAAACTGGTCCGCCCGCCCACGCGAGGCCAGGGCGCCGCGGAGTCGCCCTAGGTCGCGGGCCAGTCCGGCTCGCGCTTGTCCAGGAACGCGGCGACGCCCTCTTTGCGGTCATCGCTCGAGAACGCGGTGAGAAACAGCTCGCGCTCGAACTCGAGCCCGGCGGTCAGAGGCGTTTCCAGGGACGCCCGGATCGCCTCCCGCGCCAAGCGCACCGCGACCGGGGAGCGGGCCGCGATCTCCGCCGCGAGCGCGCGGGTGGTGGTCTCCAGGTCGTCGTCGTCGCACACCTGGTCGACCAGACCCACGCGGAGCGCTTCCTCGGCGTCGATGACGGCGCCGCTGAGGATCAGCCGCATCGCCGTGCCGGCGCCCACCAGCCGCGGCAGCCTCTGCGTGCCGCCGCCGCCCGGGATGATGCCCAGCCGCACCTCCGGCTGGCCGAGCTTGGCGGAGCGGGCGGCCACGCGGATGTCGCAGGCCAGCGCCAGCTCGCAGCCGCCGCCCAGCGCGTATCCGTTGATCATGGCGATGGTGGGCACACCGCACCGGGCCACGACGTCGAAGAGCCGCGGCGCGTCCATGGCGGCCCGCTGCTCGAGCGGCGTGCGCCGCGCGAATTCCGCGATGTCGGCGCCCGCCACGAAGGCCTTCTCTCCCGCGCCGGTGAGGATCGCCACGCGGACGCCGGGCTCTTCGGCGACGCGCGAGAACGCGGCCTTGAGGTCGGCGCGCACCTGGGCGCTCAGCGCGTTGCGCTTGTCGGGGCGGTTGACCGTGATCGTCGCGACGGCGCCGTCGACGTCCACCAGCAGTGTCTCGTAGCTCACGCCTCGCTCCAGTCGTAGAACCCCTGTCCGGATTTCTTGCCCAGGCGCCCGTCAGCCACCATGCGCTCGAGGATGGCGGGCGGACGAAACGCCTCGGAGCCGAGTCTCTCGTGCAGGTAGCGGGCGATGTCCAGGCGCACGTCCAGCCCGACCAGGTCCGTCAGCCTGAGCGGCCCCATGGGGTGCCGGTACCCCAGCTCCATGGCCTTGTCGATGTCGGCCGCGCTGGCCACCCCCTGCTCGAGCATGCGCATCGCCTCCAGACCCAGCACTATGCCCAGCCGCGAGGACGCAAAGCCGGGCGCGTCGACCACCACGATGGGCTCCTTGCCCAGGGCGCGCGCCCACGTGGCCGCCGCGTCCACGACGGACTCGTCGGTGTCCGCCCCGCGCACCACCTCCACGAGCGCCATGATGTGCACGGGGTTGAAGAAGTGCAGCCCCACGACGCGGCCGGGTGCGCCGGTCCGCCTCTGCAGGTCGGTGACGCTGAGGCTGGACGTGTTGGTGGCGATGATCGCGGTCGGCGGAGCCGCGGCGGCGAGCCGTTCGAGCAGACCGCTCTTCAAGTCGAAGCGCTCCGGCACGGCCTCCACAACCACGTCCGCTGCGGCCGCCGCGGCGTCGGCGTCGGTGGAGCCGGACAGGTTCGCGAGCGCGGCGGTGCGCGCCGCCGCGTCCACCTTCCCGCGCGCGACGCCCTTGTCCAGGTTCGCGCGTATCCGCGCGAGGCCGTCGTCGACCAGCTCTTCGGAGACGTCCACCAGTGTGGTGTCGAAGCCGGCCAGCGCCGACACCTGGGCGATGCCGTGCCCCATGGTGCCGGCGCCCACGACCGCCACGCTCCGGATCACGGCTGGCCTTCCCGGTTGAAGCTCGGCGCACGCTTTTCCAGAAAGGCGGCCATGCCCTCGCGCGCGTCGGGCGACGCGAACGCCCTGGCCTGGGCGGCGCGCTCCACCTCCAGCGCTTCCTCGAGCGAACGCGCGAGGCTGGCGCGCAGGGAGGCGCGGGCGGACGCGATCACGTCCGCCGGCCGGGCGGCGATCTCCCCCGCGAGCGCGCGCGCAGCGGCCTCGAGGTCCTCGGCCGCGACCACCCTGTTCACGAGCCCCAGGCGCTCGGCGCGCTCCGCGCTCACCATCGCCCCCGTGTAGACCAGCTCCGCGGCGAGCGCCGGCCCCACCAGGCGCGGCAGGAAGTAGGTGCCGCCCCAGTCCGGGTGCAGCCCCACGCGCGCGAAGCCGAAGCCGATGGCGGCGCTCTCGGCGGCCAAGCGCATGTCGCACGCCAGCGCGAGGCACGCGCCCGCGCCGGCCGCGACGCCGTTCAGCGCCGCTATGACCGGGGTGCGCATGGCGTCCAGTCGCTCGATGACGCGCGCCCCCGCGCGCACGAGCCGGTCGAACCCGTCGCGGTCGTCGGCCTCGAGCAGGCGCGCCATGGTGTGGACGTCGCCGCCGGTGGAGAACGCGCGCCCGGTGCCCGTGATCACCACGCAGCGGACGCGGGCGTCGGCGTCCAGCCCGGCGAGCGCCTCCTCCAGGCGATCGCGCATGTCGTCCGCGAAAGCGTTCAGCCGCTCCGGGCGGGCGATGCGGATCCAGCCGACGTTGTCTTCGACGGTCGTGACGATCGCCGCGGACGGCGCGGGGGGCTCCCCGCTCAAGCGACGCCCTCCACGACGGTGGCGATGCCCTGGCCGACGCCGATGCACATGGTCGCCAGGCCGTGTCCGCCGCCTCGCCGGCGCAGCTCGTGAACCAGCGTGGTCAGGATCTTTGCGCCCGAGCACCCCAGCGGATGACCCAGCGCGATGGCTCCGCCGTTGGGGTTGACCCGCTCGGGGTCCAGCCCGAGGCCCTCGATGCAGGGCAGCGACTGCGCCGCGAACGCCTCGTTCAGCTCCACCGCCGCCAGGTCCGCCGCCGCCACCCCCGCGCGCTCCAGGGCCCCGCGGCCCGCGGGGATCGGCCCGATGCCCATGCAGTCCGGCTCCACACCTGCGACGGCACTGGAGATGATGTGGGCCAACGGCCTCATGCCATGGGATTTAGCAAATCCGTCAGAGACCACCAGGAGCGCCGCGGCGCCGTCGTTCAGGCCGGAGGAATTGCCGGCCGTCACGGTTCCGCCCGCGCGGAACACAGGGGGCAGTTGGGCCAGCCTCTCGAGGGTGACCTCGGGCCTGGGGTGCTCGTCGACGTCGACGATGACGGGCGCGCCTCTGCGCTGGGGCACGTGAACCGGGATCAACTCGGCGGCGAAAGAGCCCGCCGCCTGGGCCGCCGCGGCTCGTCGCTGGCTTTCCAGCGCGAACGCGTCCTGGGCTTCACGCGAGACGCCGTACTTTTCGGCCACGTTCTCGGCGGTCACGCCGAGGCCGACGGTCCAGCGCTCGGGCATCGCCGGGTTCACGAAGCGCCAGCCGAGCACGCTGTCCTCCACGGGCGGCGCCCCGCGCGGCCAGCCCCCCGCGGGCTTCATCATCACCCACGGGGCGCGGCTCATGGACTCCACGCCGCCCGCCACGAATGCGTCGCCCTCGCCGGCGCGGATGGCGTGGAAGGCGTCGTTGATCGCCTGTAGCCCAGATCCGCACAGCCGGTTGACGGTTCGCCCGGGCACGCCCACGGGCAGCCCCGCGAGTAGGCCCGCCATGCGCGCGACGTTGCGGTTGTCCTCGCCGGCCTGGTTGGTACAGCCGAGGATGACGTCGTCCACGGCCTCGGGGTCGACGCCCGTCCGCTCCACCAGGGCGCTCACCGCGCGCGCCGCCAGGTCGTCCGGGCGCACCGCCGCCAGCGCGCCGCCGTGCCGGCCCACCGGCGTGCGCACCGCGTCCACGATCCAGGCCTCTCTCACGACGCACCTCGCTCGCCGGCGCCCGCCTCGCGCGCTCCGCTCAATGGAGGTCCACCCACACGCTCTTGACGCGCGTGTAAAGGTCGAGCGCGTACTGCCCCAGCTCGCGGCCGTAGCCCGACTGCTTGAAGCCGCCAAACGGCGAGGCGGCGTCCAGCGGGTGGTAGGTGTTGACCCAGATGGTGCCCGCCTCGAGCGCCGCGGCGACGCGGTGCGCGCGCTTCACGTCGGTCGTCCACACCGCGCCCGCCAGGCCGTAGTCGGAGTCGTTGGCGAGCGCGATCGCCTCCTCGTCGTCCTCGAACGTCTGCACCGCCAGGACGGGCCCGAAGATCTCCTCGCGGGCGATCGCGTGGTCGGCGCGCACGCCGTCGAAGACTGTCGGTCGCATCCAGAAGCCGCCGCCGGCGGCCTCCTCGTCGAATCTGCCTCCACCGATCACCACGTTGGCGCCCTCGGCGCGGCCCCGCTCGACGTAGCCCTCCACGCGCTCGAGCTGCTCGGCGGATATGACGGGTCCGTAGCGGCGCTCGGGGTCGAAGGTGGGGCCCGGGACCAACCCGCCCACGCGCTCCCGCAGGAACTCCAGGAGCTGGTCCTTCGCCGACGCGTGGACTATCAGGCGGGAGCCCGCGGTGCAGCACTGTCCGGCGTTGTAGAAGATGCCGTTGAAGGCGCCGCGCGAGGCGGCCTTCAGGTCCGCGTCGGCGAAGACGATGTTGGGCGACTTGCCGCCCAACTCCAGCGACACCTGGGTGAGCGACTCGGCGGCCGAGCGCATGATGATCCGGCCCACCTCGGTAGATCCCGTGAAGGCGATCTTGTCCACGCCGGGGTGCGCGACGAGCGCGGCTCCCGTGCTTTCGCCCGGGCCGTTGACGACGTTCAGCGCGCCCGCCGGCAGTCCGGCCTCGGCGGCGATGGCGGCCAGCTCCAGCGCCGTGAGCGGCGTCTGCTCGGCCGGCTTTAGCACCACCGCGTTTCCGCACGCGAGCGCCGGGGCGACCTTCCACGTGGCGATCGACAGCGGGAAGTTCCAGGGCACGATCGCCGCCACCACTCCCACCGGCTCCAGGGTCGTGTAGTTCAGCGCCTTGCCGCGCACCGGGATGGTCTGGCCGCTCAGCTTGCCGGCCCAGCCGGCGAAGTAGCGAAACACGTCCACGACCAGGCGGATGTCGATGGCCGCCTCGCGCAGCGGCTTGCCGTTGTCCAGCGTCTCCAGCGCCGCCAGGTCGTCCGCGCGCGCCTCGATGGCGTCCGCGATGCGCCACAGCAGGGTGCCGCGGTCGAGCGCGTCCATGGCAGCCCACGGCCCCGCCAGCGCCTCGCGCGCGGCCGAGACCGCGGCGTCCACGTCCCCCGCCGACGCCGCGGCGATGCGGTCGACGTTGTCCCCCGTCGCGGGGTTCAGAACGTCGAACGAGGGCCCGGAGGCGTCGCCCCACTCACCCCCTATGTACTGCCCGCCGCCGGCCGAGCGGGGCGGGGCGGCAATCACGTCAGCCATGTGTTTCCTTGCGGTTCGTGGCGAAGCGGGCGCGGCCCGGACCCCTCGGGGACCCGGGCCGCGCGGCCTGCCCGTCGGGCATGGCGCCCAGGCTAGCGGCCCGAGAACTCGGGCTTGCGCTTCTCGCTGTAGGCGGCCAACCCCTCGCGGGCGTCGTCGCTCTGGAAGAGCAGTTGCTGCAATTCGCGCTCGATCGCCAATCCGGACTCGAACGGCACCTCGGCGCCGCTCTGCACGGCGCGCTTGATGTGGCCGACGGCCTTGGCGGCCATGTTGGGCGGCGCGAACCTGGCGGCGTACTCGAGCACCTTGCCCATGAACTCCTCGCCGGACTCGGCTTCCCAGATCTGGTTCACGAGCCCGTAGCTCTCGGCCTTCTCGAAGTCGAAGAGCTCGCCCGTGGCCATCACCTCGATCGCGCGCGACTTGCCGATGATGCGCGCCAGCCGCTGGGTTCCACCGGTGCCCGGCAGCACGCCCAGGTTCACCTCGGGCAGTCCCATCTTGCCCCCGTCCTTACGGGCGATCCGGAGGTCGGCTGCCATGGCGATTTCCAGGCCCCCGCCCACGGTGTGCCCGTTCAGAGCCGCGATCACCAGCTTGGGGGTGTGCTCGAGCCGGTTGAGCGTCTCGTTGGCGTGCAGGCAGAAGCAGTACTTGAAGCCCGAGGTGACCTCCTGCAGCATGCCGATGTTGGCGCCGGCGGAGAAGAACTTCTCGCCGGCTCCGGTCAACACCAACACCCACACGTCGTCGTCGAAGCGCGCCTTGACGATGGCCTCGTCCAGCTGGCGCATCATCTCGTGCGTGTACGTGTTTGCGGGCGGATCATCCAGGGTGATCAACGCCACGCCGTCGCGAACCTCGTAGCCGACGAGGATTTTCTGTTCCTGCGCCAAAGTGGCCTCCGCCATGAAGGGGTCTCCCTATTCTCTCCAGATCGATGGGTGGGGCACGCCGGCCGCGGTGGCGTCCTGCGCCTGCGCGACGTCGCCGGGGTACCCCGCGACGAACAGCCCGTATACGCGCGCCGCCAACTCGTCGGCCGGCGGGTCCCGATCGGGCCGATACCAGTTGTATATCCAGTTCATCATACCGAACAGCACGAACGTGGCAAGACGTGGATCTTCGTCCAGGTCGGGGCGCAGCGCGCGCACCAGGCCCGCCGTGCGCTCCACGTACCGGCGCTTGAGCCCGTTCACGCTCCGCCGGTACTCTCCGCCGAGCGCCTCGGCCTCGTGGGAGAGCACCTTCATCTCCTTCATGTTCCCCAGGAAGAAGCCCAGGTGATTGCCGATCAGGATGCGCAGCCGCCGGCCGGGATCGGCTTCGTCCGCGAGCCTCCCGTCCAGGCTCTCAAGGATCGACGTGAAGCACCGCTCCTGGATCCGAAAGAGCAGCTCCTCCTTGCTCTCCACGTAATAGTACAGCCCGGACAGGCTGACGCCGCTCGCGCGACTGATGTCGCGCATGCTCGCCCGGTGGTAGCCCTTGTCGGCGAATACCGCCGCGGCTGTCTCGAGGATGCGGGCGAGCTTGCCGTCGCCCGCTGCGGGGCTGTCGTCCATGCCCTGGGGATCGGTCCGTTGAACGAGCGTTCGAGTTTCGGGCAGAGCGTACCCTGGGCGGCCACGGCCGGTCCCGCGCGTTGTCGCCGACGGTCCGCGCGGATAACTTTCAAACAAGTGTTCCGACCTCCCCGAACCCGCAAAACGGTCGGTCCGCAATGTCGGTCCAACGCGTCATCCTGCTCACGGCCGGCGCCGCCCTGATGGCGGCGTGCGACAGTCCGGCCGAGCCATCCGAGCTGCTGGTGGCGGCCGAAACCCAGGCCGCGCTTGCGTTATCCGAGGCTCTCCCCACGCTGGACCGCATGGCGGTGCGGCGCGTGCCGCTCGCCGAGCGAGAGACCGGGGCCGAGGGGGAGGAGGTTCCCACCGAGGTCGCGCCTCGTGCGCACGCGCGGGCGACCGTTTGGAGCGGAACCGTCGAGGAACAGGAGACTCGCCTCGCGAGGGCGTCGGCGCTGTGGCTGGACGCCGACTCTATGCCGGAGGACCTGGCCCGATCCGCCCGGGAGCGCGCGTACGGCCTGGCCGCGCCGGTCCTCGCCGTGGACATGGATCCGGCGTTCCTGGAGGAAGCGTTCGCCGACCTTCAGGCGTGGATCGACATGGCCAGCCCGGCGGTGGATCTGGGGGCCGTGCCGGACCTGAAGCGGACCCTGCAGGAGGGCTCCGAGGGTCTCGAGCTGGCGCGCGGGGCGGCCGCGGCGGGAGACACCGTGATGGCCGTGCGCGCCACCCTGCGGTCCGCGGACGCGTTGCGGGAGACGACCCCACCTGTCGTCGCTGTGCGACTGATCCGCGAAACGGCTGCGCGACTCGCCGCCCAGACGGCGGACAGGATAGAGCTCAATCCGGATCCCAGGGATCGGCGGGCGGTGGCGCTGGCGCGCGCGCGGCGGCTCCTCGCCGGGGCGCGCGAGGCGATGGGGGAGGGAGACCCGGTGCTCGCCATCCGGCACGCCTACTACGCCGATCGGTTGCTCGATGGCATCGGACAATGACCGGGCGGGGCCGGGCGGGGTAGGGTTGAGGAGGGCGGTGAAGCGGGTCACCCCCTGGGTCGTAGATTGACAGAGCGCGGACGACGCGGCGGAGGCCGCGCGGCTCCGCGCGTCCGAGAACGGACTGGACCATGAATTCGCCTGCATATAGCCGGATCGCCCGCCGCGTGCTCGCGGCGCTCGCCCTCGTGGCGCTCGGCCCGCTGGCCCTCGCGGCGCAGCGGAGCGGGGAAGCCGTGTACCGCATCCCCATCAACGGCGTGATAGAGTTGGGGCTCGCGCCGTTCGTCGAGCGCAGCCTGGAGGAGGCCGCCGAACAGGGCGCCGTGGCGGCGGTGCTGGACATCGAGACGCCGGGCGGCCGCATCGACGCGGCTCAGCGGATCGCCAACGCCGTTTCTGACTCCGAGATCCCGGTGTACGCCTTCGTGAACCACCGCGCGTTCTCGGCCGGGGCGCTGATCTCGCTGGCCGCGGACAGGATCTACATGCGGCCCGGATCGGTGATCGGCGCCGCAACGCCCGTCGAAGGCACCGGACAGAAGGCCCCCGAGAAGATCGTCAGCGCCATGCGCAGCGAGATGCGCGCGCTGGCCGAGGCGCGCGGCCTGGACCCGGCGGTCGCCGAGGCGATGGTCGACGAGGACATCGGCATCGAAGGCGTGGTGGAGGAAGGGAAGCTGCTGACGCTGACCACCGAGGAGGCGGTCGACCTGGGGTTCGCCGAGCAGGTGGAGGACTACGACGCGCTGCTCGCCGACATCGGGGCCGCGCAGGCGCGCACCGTCCAGACCGAGGTCAACTGGGCGGAGGGCCTGGTGCGCTTCTTCACGCACCCGGTGGTCGCTCCGTTCCTGCTGTCGCTCGGCTTCCTGGGCCTGCTCGTTGAGATCAAGACGCCCACCTTCGGGCTGGCCGGCATGGCCGGCATCGGCTCGCTGGCGCTGTTCTTCGGGAGCCACTACCTGGTGGGGCTCGCGGGCATGGAGGAAGTGCTGCTCCTGGGAGGTGGGCTGATCCTGCTCGGAGTTGAGGCCTTCGTGGTGCCCGGCTTCGGCGTGTTCGGGGTCGCGGGGATCCTGGCGCTGCTCGCCTCCATCTACCTGAGCCTGGTGGGCCAGTTCTCCACCGCGGCCGATTACAGCGAGGCCGGGTTGGTGCTGTCCGCGGCCATGGTGCTGATGCTGGTCACCACCTGGGCGCTGATCCGGTCGCTGCCGAACAACCGCCGGCTGATACGCTCGGGCGTCATACTCGGCGGCGAGCTCTCGCGGGAAGCCGGCTACGTATCTGCCGAGGTGCGCTCAGACCTGGTCGGGGTCGAGGGCGTCGCGCTGACCGCGCTGCGGCCGTCCGGCTCGGCGAGGGTCAACGGCGAGCGCGTGGACGTGGTGGCGGAGAGCGGCTGGATAGAGGAAGGGACGGCCGTCCGGGTCGTGCGCGCCGAGGGCTACCGGACGCTGGTGGAGGCGGTGCGGGAACTGCCGACGCCCTGACGAGGATGCTTACAGAGGGCGTCGACTGACGACCGCCCCACGAACACCACTATCACACGGACGGGACCGGGCAAATGGATCCGATTTTCGTAGCGCCGGCGCTGTTTCTCCTCATCTTCGTGGGGGTGCTGGTCCTTGGTTGGGCCGTACCCGTGCGCCTCTGGATCGAGGCCATTTCCGCCAGGGCTCGAGTATCTCTGGGCAACCTGATCGGCATGAGGCTCCGGAAGGTGAGCCCGGCCGCCATCGTCCGGCCTCTGATCATGGCGACCAAGGCGCAGCTCCCGCTGGACGTCAACGAGCTCGAGTCGCACTACCTGGCAGGCGGACACGTGGACCGCGTCGTGCGGGCGCTCATCAGCGCCGACAAGGCCAACATCGAGATGCCGTTCCAGCAGGCCGCCGCGATCGATCTCGCCGGCCGCGACGTCCTCGAGGCGGTGCAGGTCAGCGTCAACCCCAAGGTCATTCAGACCCCGAAGGTAGCCGCGATGGCCCAGGACGGAATTCAGCTCATCGCACTCGCGCGCGTGACCGTCCGCGCCAACATCAACCGCCTCGTCGGCGGCGCGGGCGAGGAAACCATCCTCGCGCGCGTGGGCGAGGGCATCGTCAGCACGATCGGCTCCAGCGCCACCCACAAGGCGGTGCTCGAGAATCCGGACGGGATCTCCAAGACGGTGCTCGCCAAGGGCCTCGACGCCGGCACCGCCTACGAGATTCTGTCCATCGACATCGCCGACGTGGACGTGGGCAAGAACATCGGCGCGGAGCTCCAGACCGATCAGGCCGAAGCCGACAAGCGCATCGCGCAGGCCAAGGCCGAGGAGCGGCGCGCCATGGCGGTGGCGGAGGAGCAGGAGATGAAGGCGCGCGTGGTCGAGATGCGCGCGCGCGTGGTCGAGGCGGAGGCGCAGGTGCCGCTGGCGATGTCTGAGGCGTTCCGCGAGGGCAACCTCGGCGTCATGGACTACATGCGCTATCGCAACGTGGGCGCGGACACCGACATGCGGGAGGCCATCGCGGGCGGAGACAGCTCCGCGGAGCGGAACGAAGAGTTGTAGGGGTCGCGCATGTTCGACGATCCGTTCGTAGTCGTTATCCTCGTCTTGATCGCCTGGCAGTTTCTGAGCGGGCTGTTCGGCAAGAAGAAGGGGCCCACGGGCCAGCGCCTGCCTCCTGGCGAGCGCAAGCCGACCCCGGTCCGCCGGACGCAGCGGCCGACGCCTCCCAGGCAGACGCCCGCTGAGCGACCCGGGCAGGCGGCCCCGGCGGGCGGTAAGACCCCGTGGTGGGAGGCGACCGACCCCGTGGCGGCCGGGCCCACGGCCGAAGAGCGGCCGTGGTGGGAGGCTGAGGAGGAGTCCCCGCGGGCCGCGGACGCCGATCCGGGGCGTGACGAGCGGGAGGCCTCGCCTGCTGCGCCGGCCCCGGCGCAGCCGCAAACGCCCCAGGAGTTGTGGCAGATCCTGACCGGCCAGCGTCTGCCGGTTCCCGTGCCCAGGCGATCGCCGCCGCCGAGCCCGGCCCGGCAGGGGACTCGCATGCGGATTCCGGAGCCGACGCGTCCGCGCGAAGGATTCGGCCGGGAGCGGGAGGAGCCGGCCGGCGACGAGCTGGTGCTTTCGCTCGAAGGAGAGTCCCTCGAGACCATCGAGATGGACGCGGAGGCCAGGCACGCCGAGTTCCATCGCAAGATCGCCAAGAAGCCGCCCAAGAAGGTCACCGTGCAGGCGCTTACCCGCCTCGGTCTGGGCGACGTGGGCGACGTGCGGCGCGCCATCGTACTGTCTGAGATTCTCGGTCCACCCGCCTCCGAGCAGGGCTGGTAGGCTCGGACCGATCCGATTAGCTTGGTCGGCCCCCTTTTTGGCCCGGGTGGCGGAACTGGCAGACGCGGCGGACTCAAAATCCGCTGGGCTTCGGCTCTTGTGGGTTCGAGTCCCACCCCGGGCATAGTGTTACAGAGTAAGTAGATACGAGAACGGCGGCGAGTCCCAAAAGGACCGCCGCCGTCTCCATTTTGTGCCGTAATTGTGCCGTTTGAGTGTGATTCGACCTGTCGCAGTTAGGCCAGCAGGATGATCGCGACCCACAGCAGCACCAGTATGAACGTCACCACAACGTTCAATTCCGGGTCTGTCTCCGTGCTTCGGAGCGGAGCGGGTGTCGCGATCAGAGTTGATCGCTGGGCCATCCAAGAGACAGCAAAAACCACCAGGGGGATTCCGGGCGCTAGGCCAGCCGTGAACCAAGCGAAAGGAGCGTCTCGGATTCCCCTCAGTAGGAGACCCACCCAGAAAGCCCCTTCGGTGAGCGTGATGATTCCGGCAACGAACCACCACCTGACCGGCGGGAAGCGAAACCAGACCATGACGCCCGAGCACACCGCCGCCGTGGGCAGGGACACAGCGTACGCCTTCAGGGCCTGCTGGATGTTGGGAGGCCCGTAATCGAAGATCGTGTCCACGGCGTTGTGATGTCCGGGAAACGCGATCGCCAGTGCGACCCCGATAACAAAGGCAGTTATCATCCAAGTGATCCACGCCCAAAAGACGTAGCGCAGCAAGACGTAGGTTGGATCTTCCTTCATCGTTTGCGCTTGAGCCCCTCTACGAGCTGCTCCACTTGCCGTCGACGGTGAACGCGTCAACCGGTCCTCATCGGCACGACCTTCGCTCCATCGCCCTGGCCGGCGTGCATCGCGGCCAGCTTCGCCACGCCTTCCTCCATCGCCCCGGCGTCCACGATCGCGTAGCGCGTGTAGACCGACTCGGTCTTGTGGCCTGTCAGCTTCATCGCGACCGAGCGCGGCACGCCGGCGCGCTCCAAGTTGCGGACCGCGGTCCGGCGCAGATCGTGGAACAGCCAGCCCTCAAGGCCCGCCCGTTCGCACGCGCCGTTCCAGCCGCCGTACATGTCCCTGATCGGCTTCCCGCCCCGGTGGAACACCCAGGGGATCAACTCGCCCGTCTCCCGCTCCAGGGCGCGCGTCTGCGCCCGCTGCGCCTCGAGCAGCGCCTGGAGGGGGGGCAGGGCAGAAGAAGGGGAACTCGCGGCCTTCCTCGTTCTTCGTCGTACCCGGCGCGAGCCGGACCACGCCCGCCTCGAAGTCGACCGACGACCACTCCAGCGACAGGACCTCGGCCTTCCGCCAGCCCGTCAACGCAGCGAAGCGCACCGGGGCCCTGAGCGGCTCCGGCAACTCGGCGATCAGGCGCTCCAGCTCCTTCGGGTTGAAGAAGCCCTTGCGGGTGTTCCGCACCCGGATGCTCGGGAGCTCCGGGCGCGCACTCAGCACGCCCTCGAGGACCGCGAGCTTGAAAGCCCGCTTGAGCGCGGCAAGCTCCTTCTGGATCGAGGACGCCGAGGCGCCCTCCTCCTGGCGGTTCGCGATGTAGGCTTTCACGCGGTCCGGCGTGATCGTCAGCGCCTTGTCCTCGCCGAAGAAGCGGCCGAGGTGGCCCAGCGCGATCCGCAGCCGGTCCAGCGAGCGGTTCCCTTGGACCTTGTAGTCCGTCTCGACAATGGCGGCCAGGTCGTCGAACGTAACCCGCTTCTCGCTCGGGCCGACCAGCTTGCCCTTGCCGGCTTCGCCCATGCGGCGCTTGAGCAGGTCGGTCGCGTCCGACTTGCGCGTCGAGCCGGACGACTCGCGGTAGCGCTTTCCGTTGTGGCCGTAATCGATCCACCAGACGCCGCCGCGCTGGTAGATCCGGCCCGTGCCTGTCTTGGCCATGCTCAACTCCCTCCTGCGACTACTGTGGTCTGCGGCTTCGATTCCCGCCACCACCAATCGCAGACCTGCCGCCCGTTCCAGAGACCTCCGTCGAGGAGGGCATAGTTCGGGGTGCCCGTCCATATCTGACCCCAGTGCGCCCACAGGGCGACCGAGGCGGTGGCTGCGCGCACACGCCAGGACGTCCGGAAAAGGATGTCCTCGCCTTCGATCGCGACCCCTTCGGCGATCTTGTAGAGTTGGTCTATTGATACACGGGCACCATAACGAGGCTGGATCGGAGAGACGGTCGCTCGGGCGGTGACTCAGCGGCAGATGTCGGCCGCGGAGGCCAACGCGTGTACGCGCAGCATCGAGGCGTGGCTCAAGGTCTGGGCCGACGCGATGACCGCGGAAGTCGTCGAAGACCTGCGCCGCGAGGTCAAGCGGCTCAAGGATCAGATTGGCGCGAGGCCCTCCGTCCGTGTGGTCTAGTGAGTCTCCGCGTTCTCGACCGCTACGTCCGGGCTCTCCGCGACGACCTGGCGGCGCTGGAGGTCCCGCAGGACCTGGGCGACCGTTTCGGCGGCTACCGGGACCGGCCGGCCGACTTCGTCCGCGAGCAGCTTGGGGCGTCGCCGGAGACATACCAAGTCGAGATGCTCGAGGCGTGCGCGGAAAACTCGCGGGTCGCGCTCCGGTCCGGTCACGGTGTGGGGAAGACGGCAATCCTTGCCTGGGTACTGCTCTGGTGGCTCCTGACGCGGCCGTTCTCCCGGGCGCTGATGCTGGCGCCTTCTTTCGAGAGACAAGTCGGCGCGTACCTGTTGCCCGAGGTCAAGAAATGGGTGCGGAGGGCACCGGACCCGCTTCCGCTGACGGTGCGCGCCTTGAGCGTAGAGGTGACGGGCTACGGGCGGGAGTGGTTCGCGCTGGGCGTCCAGGCGTCAGACCCGGCGCTGGTCGAGGGGGCGCACGCCGAGAGCCTCTGCATCCTGGCCGACGAAGCCAAGGCGCTGTCGGCCGACGTGATCGCAGCGCTGCATGGAACACAGACGGACCGCGAGGGCGATCGCCTGTATGTGATGGCGTCCACGCCGGGCGGCCCCTCCGGTCCGTTTTACGATGCCTTCAGGAAGGGTTCCGGGATCTGGAGGACGTTTCACGTCTCGGCCGAGGACTCGGCGCTGGTTTCACCGGAGTGGGTGGCCGAGCGGGCCGAGGAATGGGGCAGGGCGTCGCCGCTCTACGAGGCGCGCGTGCTCGGCGAATTCCCCGACGAAGCCGAGGGTACGCTGATCCGCCTCGCCGACCTCGAGGCCGCAGTCGGTCGGCGCCTGGAGCAGGAGGACCCGAAGACGTTTCTGGGCGTCGACTGCGCTCGCTTCGGCGAGGACAAGAGCGCGCTGGCCGTTTGGTGCGGCCAGCAACTCTTGGGCGTCACGACCATCGGCAAGCTCGACACGATGGAGGTCGCCTCCTGGGTAGCCTCGGAGATCAACCGCAGGCAGCCGGCACAGGTCGGGATCGACGAAATCGGGTTGGGCTCTGGCGTGGTCGACCGGCTTCGCCAGCTCGGTCACCACGTGGCGAAGGGCATCAACGTCGGGCGACGGGCGGAGGACCGGCCCGACGTCCACGCGAACGTGCGGGCCGAAATCTTTTGGAAGCTGCGCGAAGGTCTAGAGCGTGGCGAGGTCAGCCTGCCCGACGACCCGCAGCTCATCGCCGAACTGAGCGCGATCAGGTACGGCTACACCCCATCGGGCCAGATCCGGCTCGAGGAGAAGGCGGAGACCAAGAAGCGAGTCGGCCATTCGCCGGACAGAGCGGACGCGGCTGCGCTCGGTTACTACTTCACGATCGGCGGCGTGGACCGGCGGCTGCGGTTCTTCCGGCACAGGGTGTGATCTGTGGCTGAGACGTTCGTAACGCTCGCAGCCGAGCTCGGGCTGGACCGGCAGCGCTTCGATGCGGGCATCCGCGCCGTCACGAGCTCCGTCTCCCGCCTTCAGCGCAATTTCCGCGAGCTGCGCGACGGCGCGCGCGATTTCGGTCGGCAGGCTGGCCGCGTGTTCACCGAGTTCGCCGGCGAGGTCGACCTGGTGGCGGACGCGGTTGGCCGCACCGGCCGCAAGCTAACCCTCGGCGTCACTGCGCCCATCACCGTCGCGGCCGCAGCGTCCGTGAAGGCCGCTGTCGACATGGACACGCTGCGCCGCTCGCTCGACGCCGTGGACACGTCGGCCGGCGGCACGGCCCGGCGACTTGCAGAACTGAAGGACATCGCCGAGCTGCCCGACCTCAGCTTCCGGGACGCCATCGAAGGCGACATTCGCCTCCAGGCAATCGGCTTTTCGGCTGCGGAATCGGCGCGTACGCTCCGCGCCTTCGGCAACGCGATCGCGACCACCGGCGGCGACTCGGGTGCGCTGGATAGGGTCGTCGCCCAGATCCGCGACATTACCATCGAAGGCAGAGTCCTCGGCAACGACCTTGGCGCCATCATCGACACCGCGCCCATCGTCGGCCGGGCGCTTCAGGCCGCATTCGGTACCGTCAGTCCGCAGGAAATCCAGGCCCTTGAACTGTCGACCGACGAGTTCTTCGACCGGCTCCTGACGGCGCTCGAAGACCTGCCGCAGGCCGTGCGCCGCGCAGAAACCAGCTTCGAGGACTTCACCGACGCGCTGTTCCGGGCGCGTGTGCGCGTCGGTGACAACCTGCTGCCGGGCGTCACCGCCGGCCTGGACCGTGTCACGGCGGCGCTCGACAGCGTAGACGACGCCAGCCCGGCGATGGTCAAACTCGGCATCGCCGGTGCGGGCGCTGCTGCTGGCGCGGGGCCGCTGTTCACGATCGCCGGGAAGGCCCTCGAAACTGGCGTGTTTCTCGGGCTCGCCAAGCAACTGACCAGCACCTCGAAGGCGTTCGGTGCGCTCGGGACGGCCGTCGCGGTCGGTGGGCCCCTGGCGCTCGGGCTTGCTGCGGTTGGGGTGCTCGGCCTGACTGTCGCCAGTGCCCTGAAGCGTGCCAGCACCGAAACGAACAAGTTCAACCTCGCGGTCGCCCGGTTCAAGGAGGCCGGCGACGACCTGGCCGGCGCCGACAAGGAGGCGCTGGAGGCGGGCCTCGCGAACCTCGAATCCAAGCTCCAGGTCGCCACGTTCACGGGCGTCGACTTCTCGGGCGGTGAGCAGCGGGTCGCCGACCTTGACGCGCTGCGGGCCCAGATAGCCGCGGTCAAGGCCGCGCTCGCGCTGCTCGACGAGCCCGCCGGAGGCGGTGGTGGTGGCGGCGTCCCGCTCCCGTTCAAGGCCGGCGACCTCGACCCGACCATCGAGAACATCACGCGCGTCGTCGAGCGGATGGGCGAGCTGCGCGGCGAGCTGTCCGGCCTTGAGTTCGAGGCGGCGTTCGCCACCGGCGATACGCTCACGAAGGCGCAGGAGGAAATCGCGCTCGTCCGCGCCGAGCTGGCCGCGCTGATAGCGACGTTCAACAGCTTCGGCGCGCTCGGCGATTTCGAGGCGCCGGCCATCAACCTCGCGACCGGCCCCACCGACAGCCAGCAGTTCCTGCGCCGTCAGCGCATAGCGTTCGCGCCAGCCGCGCAGGGCGGCGGCATACGCGACCGCAGCGGCCGCGAACCGGCACGCGAATCGTTCGGCGATTTCGACAAGCTGCTCGGCCTGGACAAGCTCACGACGCCGATCAAGCTGACCGCCAAGCAGGTCAAGGCGATGGGCGAGGAGGCTGCGGCGACGGCCGAGAGCGTCGGCGGCCCGTTCCAGCAGTTCATCGACCGGATCGCGAACTCCAGCGTCGGCGGCGGCGTGCTCGACACGTTGGGCGCCACGTTCAGCCCCGAGAACCTGGCGTCCGGGTTCGCGACGGCGCTGGCCTCGACGGCGTTGAACGCGATCACCGGCGCCATCGGTGGGCTGTTCGGCGGCGAAAGCCCAGAGGAGCGCGCCGAGCGCATGGCGCGCGAGCAGGCCGCCGACTCGCTCGCACGGCTGAAGCGCAACCTCGATGAGGTCTCGGGCGCACTGCGCGGGTTGTCCGGCGGCACGATCGATCAGATCGGCCAGGCGATCGAGGCTGGCCTCGAGGGGCCGTTCGATGCGCTTTTCGCCTTCGGGCGATTCGAGACCGCGCTCGACCGTTTCGGGATCTCGATGGGCGAGGTCGAGGCGCTGGCCGACTCGCTGGACATCGAGTTCCGCACGAGCGCCGAGTTCCTGCGCGAGCTGGACCGCGCGCTCGCCGAGATCGACCTGGCCGACTTCTTCCGCTCGCCTGATGGTCAGGGCCGCTTGCGTGACGCGCGCGCCCAGCTATTCGACCTGGAACCGCTGGAGATATTGGAGGCCGAGCTGGCCGGCTTCCTGGGCAACGTCGACCTCGACGACACGGGCCCGCTGACCGAGGCGATCCAGCAGGCGCTCGAGAAGTTCGGGATCGACAACCCGAGCGTCGAGGCCGCGATCGCCGGGCTCGACCTGTCGAGCGCGGCGGGGCTGGAGGGCTTCGAGGACGCGCTGCGCGAGCTGTTCGCGCAATTCGAGGCGGGCGCGCTGGACCTGGACCAGCTCGGCGACCTCAGTGCGGACGAGTTCCTGAACGCGATCCTCGAACTCGACCGGCTGGCCGAGTCGGCGGCCGACGCGAGCGAGGCCGTCAGCAAGGTCGGCGAGGAGCTGCTGAACCTGCCGAGTGGGTTCAAGGTCAGCCTCGCGCGGTTCCGCGCGACCGACGTTGGCGACGGCGCGGGCACGTTCCGGGACGCGGTCGCCTCCGGCGGCACGATCATCACCGAAGGCGACACCTTCATCGACCAGATCACGGTCATCCAGCAGCCAGGCGAGGACGGCGAGGAACTAGCCGACCGGGTGGTTGAGAAGCTGCGCCGACTGAAGACGCGCGGCGGCACGAAGTCGCTCACGCTGGGGGCCTGAAGCGTCGGCCCCTTATTGGGACGGCTCTGCGTCCTCGACGGGTATGCCGATCACGGCCGCCCCGATGTGCCCGACATAGACCTGTAGGTAACCGGCTTTGGCCACGGACCGACCCTGGGCGCGCACCCTGGCATTCCTAAGGCTCACGTAGCGCACACTAACGTAGGCTGCGTCCGCGTCCCCCTCTTCGGCCCGCTCCCTCCATTCGCGTCTCGCTCGCTCAGCGTCAGCCTTGGATGGTCCCGGGGACGGACGCCGCGAGGTCTGCTTGCTCCCCATGCGCGAATCGACCGAAAGACTTCCATCGCCCAGCGGCGACACCGCTCATTGGGACATAGGATGGCGCGCGGGGGAGCCCCACCCCGCCGGCCAGCGTTCACGCCTCGGCTATTCTATGCGAGGTTTCGATAACCCGGCGCGCCTTTCGAGAGAATACGCACACAGACTGACGAGCTGCTCCAGGTGGCCCGCTATCAGGTACGGCCGCCACCGCAGAGACCGCGCCTAGTCTTACAAAGGTGGCCCATGGTTCGGCGGCGGTGTTCGTGATGAAGGTCGTGCCTCCACGGAGCGCCCTCCTGACTTCTCGGGCGTGAACTGGGTTCAGCACATCAACTGTATGGCGTATCATCTCGCTGCGCTTCCGATTCCGCCTCCACGCCCGCCCCCCGCGGACGAGTCTGTGCCTTGCTGCCAGTGTTGCATCGACAACTAGAGAGCCGAGCGCCAACGAAACGACCGCCACCCCGCCCCAAGCTCCGACGTAGAGCGTTTCCGGGCTTAGCCCACTCAATTCGGCGGCAGCGTCTGAACGAACAAAAGCGCCCAGGATGCCGGCCCCTATCACGACCTTGCTCGAGACCTTCGGCCCCAACAGAATCCTAAGGGCGCTCGTCAGCTTTTCCACTCGCTTAACCATGGCTGCAAGTCCGGTATAACGACTTCGGCAGGAGAGGACTAGTATCGGCGGCCCGCGCTTTGTGTGCTACGTCACGGCAAGGGGAACCGGGGCGGAAGACCCCCCCGACTGTGCCGCGATTGTGCCGTAACCCAGAGAAACTGAGCGGTATGGGCGTCACATCGGCCGGGAAGAGAAGGGCCAGTTTGTCGCTCAACCGTGCGGAATAGTGTACATCCGTACCCACCGCGAAGTGCCCGGTGCTAGGACTCAAAATCCGCTGGGCTTCGGCTCTTGTGGGTTCGAGTCCCACCCCGGGCATACAGCAGAGCCCGCCGGCCTTTCGGCCGAAGTCCGGGACCTTCGCCCGTGACCGGACGCCGCATCGGCCAACCTCGGCCGCCCCATCCGCGTCCTAGCCGTAGAAAGGGCCGCCCGCGGGCCCACTCAACCCTGATCCGACCCACCGAGGCCACGCATGACTCGTCGATTTTCCGGATTCCTGGCCCTGCAAATCGTTTCGCTGGCTACGGCCGCGCTCGCGCTCGCGGGCTGTGCGGACGCCGCGGGAGACGGCTCCGTCGCCGAGGGCGCGGCGCTATCGGTCGATTACGAGAAATACGAGCTCGACAACGGCCTCGACGTGGTGCTCCACGTGGATCGGTCTGATCCGGTCGCGGCCGTGGCGATGACGTTCCACGTCGGATCGGCCCGTGAGGTGCCGGGCCGGACCGGCTTCGCCCACATGTTCGAGCACCTGTTCTTCCTGGATTCGGAGAACCTCGGTCCCGGTGGGCTCGACCGGCTCATGAACCGGGTGGGGAGCTCGGCGAACGGGTCGACCAGTCGCGATCGCACGAACTACTTCGAGGTGGTGCCGAGCGACGCGCTGGAGAAGGCGCTGTGGGCCGAGGCGGACAAGCTGGGGTTCTTCATCAACACCGTGAGCGAGTCCGTGGTGGACAAGGAGCGGCAGGTGGTGAAGAACGAGAAGCGCCAGCGCGTGGACAATCGGCCGTACGGCCACACCAACTTCGTCCTCGACGAGGCGCTCTACCCCGAAGGGCACCCGTATCGCTGGCAGGTGATCGGCTCGCTGGCGGATCTGGACGCCGCGATCCTCGAGGACGTGAAGGACTTCCACCGCCGCTGGTACGGTGCGAACAACGCCACGCTCGTCGTCGCCGGCGACATCGATGTCGAGCAGACCAAGGCGTGGGTGGAGAAGTACTTCGGCGAGATCGCCGCCGGTCCGCAGAATCCGCCCTTCGAAGCGCCGGACGTGGCGCTCGACGGGGAGAAGCGCCTCTTCCACGAGGACAACTTCGCCAACCTGCCGGAGCTGACCCTGGCCTGGCCTACGGTGGAGCAGTACCACCCGGACTCCTACGCGCTCGATGTGCTCGCCGAGCTGCTCACGGGCTCGCGCAAGTCGCCGCTCTACAAGGTGGTCGTAGAGGGCGAGGGGCTGGAGGGACAGGGCGTCGCGCCGGACGTGTCCGCGTTCTCCGGCAACTCGGAGCAGGCCGGCCGGTTCGCCATGCGGGTGCGGTCCTTCCAGGGGACCGACCTGGACGAAGTGCACGAGGCCGTGCGACGGGGATTCGCGCGCTTCGAGGCGCTGGGCGTCGACGCGGCCGACCTGCGGCGCGTCAAGGCGCGCTCGGAGACCGCGTTCTACAACGGCCTGTCCAGCACGCTGGGGAAGGCCTTCCAACTCGCGCAGTACAACATCTTCGCGGACTCGCCGGGCTACTTGACCGAAGACCTGGAGCGCACGCTGGCGGTCACCGCGGTGGACGTGCAGCGGGTCTACGAGACCTACCTGAAGGACCGGCCGTTCGTGGCGACGAGCTTCGTGCCTCGCGGCGGAGTCGACCTCGCGCTGGAGGGCTCCGATCGCGCCAGCGTGGTCGAGGAGCCGATCGTCCCCGGCGCGGGCGAGGTGGGCGCGGTCACCCGGGGCGAGGCGCGCACGCCCTCGTCGTTCGATCGCTCCGAGGAGCCTCCGTTCGGTCCCACGCCGAGCCTCACGGCCCCCGAGGTGTGGCGCACGACGCTCGCCAACGGGCTGCCCGTGCTCGGCATCGTCGACCGCGAGCTCCCGACCGTGCAATTCACGCTGCGCATCAAGGGCGGATTGCTGGCCGACGACCCGGAGCAGGTGGGCGCGGCCAACCTGCTGGCGGAAATCATGACGGAGGGCACCGCGCGCAGGACCTCGGAGGAACTCGAGCAGGCGATCGAGGAGCTGGGTGCGTCGATCACCGTAACCGCCGGCCGGCAGTCCTTCCGTCTGAGCGGAAGCACCCTGGCCCGCAACTTCGACGAAACCATCTCCCTCCTGGAGGAGATCCTGCTCGAGCCGCGCTGGGACGAGGACGAGCTGGAGCTGGCCCGCCGGCGCACGCTGAACCGCATCCGCCAGGCCGAGGCGCAGCCCACCGCCATCGCCGCCAACGCGTTCAACCGGCTCCTGTACGGCGATCACATCCTGGGCGAGAGCGCGCTGGGCAGCGCCGAGATCGTCGAGGCGCTGAGCATGGACGACCTGCGCGCCTACTACGCACGGGCCTTGTCTCCCTCGGTCGCGGCGCTGCACGTCGCCGGGGCGGTCGAGCAAGCGGCGGTAGCGCAGGCGTTCGCGGGGATCGGCGAGCGCTGGGCAGCCGTGGACGTCGCGCTGCCCGCCGAGCCCGCGCAGACGGCGGCACCCGGCGTGTACTTCGTCGATGTGCCGGGATCCAGCCAGTCGGTCGTCAACATCGGTTACCTCGGTCCTCCGGAGACCGACCCTGAATACTACGCGGCGACGGTGATGAACTTCCGCTTCGGCGGGGGTGGTTTCGCCTCCGACCTGACGCAGGTCCTGCGCGAGCAGCGCGGCTACACGTACGGCATCGGCTCGGGGTTCGGGGGCACCGATCTGCCCGGCCCCTTCGGCGTGTTCAGCTCCATCCGCTCGAACGCCACGCACGAGGCACTGGAGCTGGTTCGAGACATGATGGAATCCTACGGGCCGACGTTCGACGGCGAGGACCTGGAGGCCACGAAGAGCTTTCTGTTGCGCTCCAACGCGATGGCGTTCGAGACCCTCGGGGACAAGCTCGGCATTCTCGAGGACATGAGCCTGTACGGCTTCGAGGCCGACTACGTCCTGGACCGCGAGGACATCGTGCGGGAGATCGACGCGGCCCGGATCCGGGCGCTGGCCGACCGGTACGTGGACCCCGAGCGGATGATGTGGCTGGTCGTCGGGGACCGCGCCACGCAGATGGACCGGCTTGCCGGCTTGGATCTTGGGGCGCCGACGCTGCTGGACAGGGATGGCAGGCGAGCCGACGAGGAGGGTGCGGGGCCGTAGGGCCTCGGGACCTTAGCGTTTCGTGTCGCTGGACGGCCCACTCGGCTTTTTGACACCCTCGTCCAGACCGCCTCATCTTCACGATCACTCCGAGCCCGGGCGGACGCCACTCAGGGGGCCTGCCCGGCTCGATTCCCAAGAACTTCAGCGTGGTTGCCGTCGACGGCCCGCAAGCTCGCGCCTCGCGCGGGGTGCCGCCGATGCCGCTATCTGGAGTGGAGGCGCGACGGATGGCTCTTTCTGCGATCACCCCGCGGGCTCTCTCTCAACACCCCCGGCCGCGACTCGATGCGAAACTCGTCCTGACCGCGCTGCTGGGGACCCTCACCGCGTGCGCGGAGATCGCCCCCGAGCGGGTCATCGACGACGCCGCGCTGGCCGCCACCGAGCAGGGCGGCGACTGGCTCGCGTTCGGACGGGCCTTCGACGAACAGCGCTTCAGCCCGCTCACGCAGATCAGCGACGCCAACGTGGGCGACCTGGGAGTCGCGTGGTACGTGGACCTGCCGGAGGACCGTACGCTCTACGGCACGCCGCTGGTGGTGGACGGCGTGATGTACTTCGAGGGCAGCTACAACGTGCTGCGCGCGGTGGAAGCCGCTACCGGTAAGCTGCTGTGGGAGTACGACCCTGAGGTGATCGAGCACGCGGGCGACCGCCTGCGCGTCATGTGGGACGCCAGCCGCGGGGTCGCGTTCTACGAGGGGAAGGTCTACGTGGCGACGGTCGACGGCCGCCTGATCGCCGTCGACGCCGAGACCGGCGAGGTGATCTGGGCGACGCAGACCTTCGACCCGGAGCTGCCCCTCTTCGTCACCGGCGCCCCCAAGGCCTTCCGCGGGCTCGTTTTGATCGGCAACGGCGGCACCGAGATGGGTGCCATCCGCGGCTACCTGGACGCCTACGACGCCGACACGGGCGAGCGCGTCTGGCGCTGGTACACGGTGCCCGGCGATCCCGCCGACGGCTTCGAGAACGACGCCATGGCCATGGCCGCCGAGACCTGGACCGGCGAGTGGTGGAAGTTCGGCGGCGGCGGCACCGTCTGGCACGCGATCACCTACGACCCGGAGTTCGACCAGGTGATCTTCGGCACCGGCAACGGCGCCCCCTGGAACCAGCGCGTTCGCAGTCCGGGCGGCGGCGACAACCTGTTTCTCTGCGCGGTCGTTGCGCTGGACGCCACCACGGGCGAGTACCGCTGGCACTACCAGACCACCCCCGGCGAGACCTGGGACTACAACTCCAACATGGACATCGTCCTCGCCGATCTCACGATCGACGGTGAAGAGGTCAAGGCCGCGCTGCACGCGCCCAAGAACGGCTTCTTCTACGTGCTCGAGCGGGAGACCGGGCGGCTGATCTCGGCTGATCCGTTCTCGACGGTCACGTGGGCCACCGGGATCGACCCGGAGAGCGGGAGGCCGATCGAGGCCGAGGGAGTCCGCTACGAGGACGGCCCCGTCGGGATCCAGCCGAGCGCCCTGGGCGCCCACAGCTGGCACGCGATGTCCTACAACCCCGGCACCGGGCTGGTCTACATCCCCGCGATCGATCTCGTCGGCGGCTTCGGCGAGGAGACCATCGACGTGGACACCTGGGAGAGCCCCGACTGGAAGTTCGACGCGGCGGTGGATCCGCTGGTCGCCGACGTTCCGGCCGGGGCGGGCACCAGCACGCTCAAAGCCTGGGATCCGGTGGCGCAGCGGCTCGTCTGGGAGGCCCCGACGCCGGGCTTCTGGAACGCCGGGACGCTGACCACGGCGGGGAACCTGGTGTTCCAGGGTCAGCAGGACGGTCACCTGCTGGCGCGCCGGGCCGACGACGGGGAGGTCGTGTGGAGCCACGACCTGGGGCTGGGGATCTCGGCGCCGCCGATCACCTACGCGGTCGAAGGGCGCCAGTACGTGGCGCTGCTGATCGGCTGGGGCGGCTCGGGCGCCGCGATGCTCGGATCGCTGTCGGCCGAGCACGGCTGGGCCTACCGGGCGCAGCGGCGCAGGCTGGTCGCGTTCGCGCTGGACGGCGACGTGGAACTGCCGGCCCAACCCGCGCCCGGCATGCCGGAGCCGCTGGCGAGCGCCGACTTCGTTGTCGACACGGACCTGGCCGCCGGGGGAGAGGAGCTCTACTTCCGGACCTGCTGGCTATGCCACGGCCCCGCGGCGGTCTCGGGCGGCGTGGCGCCGGACCTCAGGGCGTCCGCCACGGTGTTGTCGGCCGAAACGTTTCGCGATGTTGTGCAACGCGGCGCCAGATTGAGCCGCGGCATGCCCCGCTTCTCCGGCTTGACGGAGCGCGAGGTCCAATCGCTACAGCACTACATCCGCGCTCAGGTGCCGCCGATCCCGGAGTACGTCGAGCCGTAG